>JAOZGF010000285.1 GCA_027491845.1 Thermoproteota archaeon
TCTTCAGAATTGAGGCGCACGACATCTCCGGTTTCCGGCCTATAGCCAACTACATTAAAGAAAACCTTAACCTAACAAGGCCATACGTTCTCTCGCCAGACGAAGAAGCCGTCATCTGGGCTGAGGAAGTCGCTGAAATAATCGGGGCAGAAGACTACGGATCACTTAAAAAGAAGAGGGACCTGGAGACAGGTGAAATAAAGACGGAATACGGGGAAATAAACCTGAAGGACAGGGATGTTGTTATCGTTGACGACATAGTTTCCACTGGGGGAACAATGATTAACGCCATAGTTTTCGCCAGGAAAATGGGGGCGAAAAACACATACTCCTGTTTCGTCCACCCAATTTTGGCGGGAGACGCCTACGAAAAACTTGTTAAGGCAGGGGCCAAAGAAATAATAACCACTGACACCATAAAATTTGAGAGAAGCCGGGTGACCGTGACAGAGGAATTCGTTAAAAAAATAACTGCCTAGTTTATACCTTGGTTACCAGAAATAATTAAGCAATAATTAAGCGGCCCATTGACTTTGCTTTTCACATATTATCCAAGAGGGACGCTAACCCAAATGACCATGGTATTATGAGGCGCCACAGATAATCCTGTGTAATGGGCCTGCAGAACTAGCTACACATGAGTTTGGACATGAGGGGTTGCTGATCTTAAACCACTCAAGGATTACGGGCCAACAATGTGCTACGTAAACACATTTAGAGGGTAAAAAAAGAGAACACACTTGAAGCAAAGAGTATTCTAGGGTCAGAAAATTTATGGAAAACGGCAAGCTCAAAAAAATGAATCCACAAGAAACAAATGAACATGACAAATTTTGAATTACATTTGAACTAAGGTTTCACAGCTACAGTTTTTTCTCTTTCCGTACCTTTCTTCCCATCTAATTCTTTAATTCTTCAGGCATCTTCCTCACCTTAACGCCACAACGCTAATGCTAAGAAGGAATCATTACCTCTTTAATTATAGGCCTAACTAAAAACTTAAGAGAAATGGTTAAAGGGAATGATCAAACATGAAAACAAATAATAGAGGCCATAGACGAAGATTCAAGGAGTTTGCAAATCAGATTGAAAAGTTAAAGCAAGTTAAGAAAAAGCTAGGGAAAGATTGGTGGAAGATGGAATTGCATGCTTCCCGCAACCCAGCTATGGTTAACTTGCAACTGAAGTGTAAGCGACATGGTTAGGGTTCTGAGCTCAGCCAAAAACGTTTTATAAATTTAATCTCTGCAACCATTAAATTTCTCATTCCAGTAAGAGAAGCAGAGGGTGCCCTGAACAGGAAATGTTAAAAACAATGTAGGAGAAGGCATGAAAAGGCAGGACAAGTTTAAAATTACATTAGGAAGGAGATCAAACTTAAAACAAAGGCAACCGAGCAACCTGAGAAGAGCATAACCAGCCCTGTTAAAAACCTGTTCTCCTGGGTTATGCGGCCTAGAAAAACACCTAAAAAAAATAGGAAACAGAAATTCAGGATAAAGGACAACAAGAATGAGAGATCTATCGAAATAACATTAAAAATGCAGAGGAAAAAAGGTGCCACGGCAATTAACCCTGAAAAAGACGGAGATAACGCGTCAACCATGGCAGCCAGGAAAACAGCGAACCTTGAAGCATCAGCTATGACGGAATTCCTCAGAGAAACAAGCATGGATCTTTCAAGCCTCCTTATCCTGTGGATTCTCTCCGCCCTCTCACTTAAAAATGCACCAGAAAATCCTGAAACAGCCATTGCCAGGATACTTCCAACACAGGCTAAAACAATAATGTTAGGGTTACGGATTCCGCCCACGTAGGCTCCTGAAATAATTCCAAGAACCGTCATTGAGCCGTCGAAAGAATTCATTACAAAGTATCTGCGAGCTATCTCGTCAACCCTGCTTATTTTAACGTATCTTCTAAGCTTTCTCCTTCCTTCTCTAATCCTTTCCCTGATCCCTTTAAACAAAGACTTGTCCACCAGTCCAAGCGAAAATTTAAATTTTAATGATTCCCGAGGCTAGCTTAGACTCTCTTAAAACCAATTTTAACAAGAAAGAAATTACCTAGCTCCATTCTTAAATATGATGCTTCCATTTTAAATCAGCTACCTCACACCATCCTGTGGAAATGTTAAAATTACAAATATGCCGTTGCATGCTAGGGCAATGAAAAGTTGAGGCCGATTTTATAAACCAAGCTTTTCCTAGGTAAAATCTGGTCATTTGTTGTTACCTCAGTTTAAGTTGATTTTGCTCCCTTACTAGAGTTATGGGACTCCGGCTCCCGCCTTCAAAGGAAGAACCATTTATAACGAGTTAAGATTGCCGGGAAGATACAATGACGACACAAATAACATCTCTGAAGGGGTGCATCAAGGCAATATTCCCGTCAGTTTTCAAGTGGGATTCATTCCTAAAGAACCGGAAAGGGAAAATTAATTGTAAATAGCTATGAATGGATGTTTATTATCATACAATGGCTATATTATTCAGTCATGTTTCACTTCCGCGATTATCAAGGCAATTGGAAACCATTTATACCCCACTTCAGTTATTGACATAGGTACATATGTGTTTCTACAAATTCATTTCTCTTTATTATTTGGGGATTTTTCCCAAGCCCTCATTCACTTTGAAATCCATGTCTCAAAATGTAACCATTATTTTTGCTACTATAACAAGTAAAATTTGGGAACACTAATATTCATTAGTTGCAGGTTTAACGCTAATCAAGCTGTGTGGTATGTAGACGTTCACATGCCCTATGTTTATCACTTCCCTAAGACTTGACTTTAACCATGCCTGCTTTGGCCCTAAATACTTTCGCAAAAACACGGGATTAAACAACAACATCTCCAGCCTTTTCACACTAACGGGTTTAAGGTCGCTGAATATCCTTACAACAGGCATATTGGTTACATGTTTCCGTCGAAAAACCATGTCTATAACAGCTGGGCCAGTGGATCTGCCTACATCCGTTTCAAGTGACAGATAAAAAAAATAGGGATTCTTGGGTCCTTTCACCGTTTTCATCAAATCCATCTTTAAAATACCTATCTAAACTTCTCAACAACCAGTTTTCCTACTAACTTTCCTACTTACACGGCAAGGAGAGCTGAACTTCAATCCTAGTTATTTTTTAACTTCCACAGGACGGTTGGTACTTGTCTTCTTCAACAGCTAGGTTTTCTTTAAAGAAAGCCTTTCAATTAACCGAATTAACAGAATCTAGCTTCTCTCACAGTTTCCGCTTTTAATTATTTTCCTAGGTAGGATTCCCTCATAAAGTTGGTTAAGGAAGCTTATCGAATAAGAATGAACGGGGTCAGAAACAGAGTTAATTAGTTTCCTGTTTATTTCTTCAGGCATTCACTGTTCTCTTGACTATTTTCATCTTTTATTTTATCTTTTGAACCTTTTAAATGCCTTAACCTTCCTCTTGTCTTTGTTTTTAAAATTTTGTTTCCCGCCATTACTTAACGAAAAGTCGTTACCTGCCTCTTTTGAGGTTAATTGACTTAAACAAGGATAACTTTGTTCAGGGTGGCCAAGCAAGCCGAGTAAGTATTATTAAGTAAGTATTATTATTAATACAGCTGTTAAGCCTTTAAGCGGTTAAGGCTGTAAGGGGCGAACTCAAAATTTCTGGGCTTCACCCTTTTTTAACTTAAATTTTTAAGCTTTCTTTTTAGCGTGACCTTAAAGTGCTCACCTATTTACGCGCCAAAGAAAGCCTCAGAAATTATTTTTATTTTATGTACGTAGGTTTCAGGTATTTTCCATCCTAACGCAATGGGTAGGTAGATTGGGGCTGAAGATGAGAGTAGCAGGACAAATGTTAACAGCAGGGTCTTGCATGAATTTTTTCGGCTGGATAGGCATGACTTGAAATAGATTGAGATCGTTAGGTAGAGAGCCGGCGTCAGGGTGACCATGTAGAAGAGGAATGTTGTTCTTTGAAGCAACCCGTATGCAGTGTACAGCGGAATGAACCAAAGGAGGGGGATGATGAATTTTTCCTTTCTGATTTCGACAGGCGTCAGGATAAGGTATATGAGGACGCCTAGACCGATTAACCATGTAACTGGGTTTCCGCAGGCGCAAATGCATTTGAGGTTTCCCTCACCATAGACTGTTGTGTTCCAGTAGTATAGGACTGGTTTCCAAGTTGACAGCCACGTAATTGCATGTGAACTGTACGGATGCTGTCCTTTCAGTGTTGTTCCCACTTCAAACAGGAACTTCTGTATGTCTAAGAAGTATTTGAGGCCTCCGATCCTAAAATGGTAAATGAACGTTGGAACATAGGTTGCGAGTGAGGCAAGTATGCAGGCCAGTGTGTTCAAGACCCCATAGATTAGTGCTTTACTCTTCCTGATAACCTTTGACCTTGACCTAAGGAAAATGTAAGGGCAGAAGCTGAGCAAGACGACTGCTGAAGATATTTTGCATGCGGTTGATAAGCCTATTAAAGCCCCGAAAGAAACGTTTCTCCAGAAAAACTTTTCTTCAAGGGAGACAAAGCAGAGAACAGCTAGTAACAGGACAAACAACTGGAAAACATCAAGCATAGCTATCCTGGACTGAACAAGGAACAATGGGTCAAGGACGAAGAAGAGGGAAGTCGTGAAAGCAATGGTTTCGCTGCCTGTAAGAGACAGGGCGATCAAATAAAATACTAGAGATGAAGCTACGCCCACAAAAGCCGAAGGGAGCCTCCAGCCAAGGGAGTTGTTACCTGCAAACAATATACCCATTGAAATAAACATTTTAGCAAGAGGGGGATGAGTTTGCAGTTTGTCTAGCCCGCTCTCTATGATTTGGCTTGCAGCTGGAACGTAGTGGGCTTCATCAAAAACAAGTTCCTCAGGACTGCTTAGTCCGTTGAAAACGAAGGCTGAGCAGAGTAGTGTGATGGCCAGTGGAAAAATGATTTTTTTGAGGTGGCCAAGGACCTTTCCAGGTGCAACCACATTTTTTTCAACCGAAAAAACGACGTCTTTTCCACGTAAACCAGTCAGCAGGATCAGGAAAAGGAAGAAATGCCTGAAAATAAGCAGGTAGTCAAGGTATGCCTGATTTCTAACTAGAAACCAGTAAAGCAGGCCAACTAGGGAGTTTGAGATGTCGAAACCATAGAATAAGGCGAGGGACGGGGAGAAAAAGTAGAAGAAGGGCAGAAGCCAGAGGTTGTATTGGGGGGAATAAACCTTGTTCACGAAAATGAAGAGGAGACAGGAGAGGAAGGATGCTTTCAAGAAGGAAAACTTACCCTTAAGAAGGAGATAGATGAGGATCAGGTACGGAGCGAAAAAAAGTAAGGCTACCAATGCGTCAATGTGAAGAGCTGAGGAATATAGGGCTTCAAACACGATTCTCCAAAAGGAGTCAGGATTAGGAGGCCTCTCAATGTTAAATTTATAGAAGAAAAGCCAGCCCTCAGGGTTTGCATACATGATGGGTAGATTTAGGGAGAGGAACCCTAGGAGGGATGAAATGAGGATTTTCCTCCTCTGCCCAGGACTGTTGGGTGAAGCGAGTAATAGGGGGATGAAGATAAGTGGGAAAAACTTTATAGCTCCTCCTAAACCAAGCGTGAAAGCTGACAGCTCTTTCTTCTTCAAACAAAAGAAGTAAATGGATAAGACGAGGAGGAAAACAGGTATTATGTCCCAGTTATAGTTTATGTACACCAGGGTTGACGGTGCAAGGACAAAGTAAAGGATGAGGTTCCGCAATTTTCGATTGTTCTCAAATTCTTCCCCATGTGGGCTGTTGAACTTAAACCTCAACAGTAACAGCGAGGAAAGGAACAGGAATAAAAAGAAAATGATGCTGTTTAAAAGGAAAAAGACTTCTTGTGTAGAGGAAAATAGGGAAAGGAGGAAGATTGTTAATCCGATGCCTGGGGGGTACTCAAGATCCCAGCCAAAGTAGGGCATGTACTTGTTCAGGTAACTTCCATGTGTCAGTAGGTCTCCTACATAAGAAAGGCCATAGTAGCCTGAATCAATGACCCAAAGCTTCCAGTAAACTGAGACAGTAAAGGCTAGGAGGGATGAAATGAAAACTGCCAGGTATGGTTTCCCGCCTCTAGCCTCAAAAGGAAACTTTATGTGTTGCAAAACTCATCCTCCTTGGATCTCTTAAGTAAAAGAAGAAAAGGCAAGGTGGGATAGATAAGCTGGGAAAGCTAACATGGCTTTGGTTTACGCATTCTCTTGGTGACAGCTATCTCCCTAACCATGTCGATTGAGTTTTCACACCAGTCAGCGACCATTTCAACCGAGTCGAGGAACTGTGCAAGCAGGATGATGCCTGCAACCGTTAGGTTCTCCGGCTTCTCCCTTAGGAGAAGCCTCCTGATCTCCGTATATTTGTCGTCAATGGTTTCTTCAAGTCTTTCAACCTGATTGGCCTTCCTCATGGCCTTGTCAATGTCGTCCTTAAGGGTTGAAACACATTCAGCAGTTAAGTTAACGCATTCAACGTCTGCACGGCAGAAATCAATGGTTTTCCTTTTTAATTCATCACTGGT
>JAOZGF010000289.1 GCA_027491845.1 Thermoproteota archaeon
TTCTTTTCAAGGTCTCTTATCGAGATAATGTCTTTTCCTTTCAACATGTCTTTCACTTAGTGTTTTGAGGTGGGGGGCTCTTAAGTTAATGCTGAAACATCTCTTTTACGCTAAAAATACAGTGAACATTGTATCCGTCTTTTTTAAGTCTTTCTTTGCCTCCTTCACCCCTGTCAACAACGATTAACATGTCTTTTATCTTTCCTCCTTCCTTCTTAATTTCTTGGGCCGCGTAAGCTTTTGATTCACCAGTGGTTAGGACATCGTCTATCAACAGAACTTTTTGGTTTTTCCTCAGTTTTCCCTCCACAGTTTTCTTTTCCCCGTGTTTCCTTTTACCTTTCCTCACGTAGATCATTGGTTTATTAAGAGTTATTGAAATCAGCGTTGCTAAAGGTATGCTTGCCGTAGCTATTCCAGCTATTACGTCAAAGGAGTCTATATATGTTAATATGTATCTTGTCAGTAGTTCTCCTAGTTTTCTGAAGATTTGAGGGTGAGAAGGCAGAATTCGGAGGTTTATGTAATAGCTGGATTTCTTACCTGAGGTGAGGACGAAGTCTCCCTGTTTAAGCACGCCTATTTTTAAAAAATCCTTTATAAGTTCTCCCTTTATTTTCTTGATTTCAGCCTCATTTTTTTCTGTCACGTGTTAAAGCCCGACAAAAATAGTGTTCTTCAAGGTTATTTAAAACTTTGCTGTGGAGTTGGGTTATTTTTTTCAAGGGGAACTTGAAAATTCTGGGTCATACAATGCCTGCTGACTTTGTTTGGAGGGTTTTCCTAAATCTATTGTATGCCTCTATTTCCTCCTGGCTTAAGGGAGTTACCTTTTTCATTGCTTCTTCAAAGTGTCTCATTTTTATTTTCAGTTCGCCTGCATGTTTTTCCGCTTCTTCTGGTTTTCTGTATTTTTGTAAGTGTTCTCTTATTGCTAGCATGGCTGCTTCATTACAAACTGAGGCTATATGTGCTCCTGTGAATTTTTCCGACCTTTTTGCTAGTTCGTCTAGGTCAACGTCCTCAGCTAATGGTTTTCCTTTTGTATGTATCTTAAATATTTCCTTTCTAGCATCGAAGTCAGGTACTGGTATGAAAATGTATCTGTCAAACCTGCCTGGTCTAAGCAGTGCAGGGTCAATTATGTCTGGCCTATTTGTTGCACCTATAACAACAACTCCCCTTAGTTCTTCCAAGCCATCCATTTCAGTTAAGAGTTGACTGACAACTCTTTCCGTTACATGCGAGTCGCCGTATCCTCCACCCCTTACCGGTGTTATTGCATCTATTTCGTCAAGGAAAACTATGCAGGGAGCAGCTTGCCTTGCCTTCCTGAATATTTCCCTTATAGCTCTCTCTGACTCTCCAACCCACTTGCTTAGCACTTCAGGTCCTTTGATGCTTATAAAGTTCGCCTCGCTTTCGTTTGCAACTGCTTTCGCGAGCAATGTTTTACCTGTTCCAGGCGGGCCGAATATCAGGATTCCTTTGGGAGGTTCCCCTTTTATTTTTTCAAATAACTTGGGATGTTTCAAGGGCCATTCAACAGCTTCTCTTAGCTCTTGTTTCGCCTCTTCTAAACCACCTATGTCTTCCCAATGTACGTTAGGCGCCTCAACAAATACTTCCCTCATGGCTGAGGGCCTAATGTCTTTTAACGCGTCTAGGAAGTCATCCATTGTTACTTTAAGTTTTTCAAGGACTTCTCCAGGTATTTCTTCCGCATCTAAGTCGATTTCAGGCAGAACTTTCCTTAAAACCCTTATCGCTGCTTCCTTGCATAATGCTTCAAGGTCTGCGCCCACGAATCCATGTGTTAGGTCGGCTAACTTCTTTAAGTCAACCTTGCTTTCTCCTTCTTTCACTAGAGGCATTCCACGGGTATGTATTTGCAGTATTTCGAGTCTGCCGTGTCTGTCAGGCACGCCTAACTCTATTTCTCGGTCAAACCTTCCAGGCCTACGTAAGGCGGGATCCAGTGCGTTCGGCCTGTTTGTTGCGCCTATAACCATAACTCTTCCTCTTTCCTCTAACCCGTCCATTAGAGCTAAAAGTTGTGCTACAACTCTTCTTTCAACTTCACCTGTTACTTCTTCTCTTTTCGGAGCGATTGCATCCAGTTCATCAATGAATATTATGGCTGGAGAATTCTCTTTTGCTTCTTGGAAAATATCTCTCAGCCTTTTCTCACTTTCACCGTAAAATTTACTCATAATTTCTGGGCCACTAATGTGGTAAAAGTTCGCCTCGCTTTCGTTTGCAACTGCTTTCGCGAGCAATGTTTTACCTGTTCCAGGCGGGCCGTGAAGCAAAACTCCCTTTGGTGCCTCTATCCCTAATTTCCTGAATAATTCCGGGTGCCTTAACGGTAATTCGATTATTTCTCTAACCTTTCTTATCTGGTTTTTCAAACCACCTATGTCCTCGTAGGTTACCCTTTTCCCGATTGCCTCTAGTACTCTGACTGGTTTTGCACTTATCTTAACAACAGTTTCTTGATTAACAATTACTGCATCCCTTTTAGGCACGATTTTTGTGACTAATAGGTTTATTTGTCTACCCATTATTCCTACAGGAATGACGTCGCCCTTTGTAAGGGCCCTGCCAAGTATGTATTGTTTTACGTATGATTCGCCGTTTATTATTCGTAAGGGCTCTGTTGGAGCCAATTCAACTTTGTCCGCTCTAACTACGTTAATCTTCCTTATCTTTACTTCTTCATCTATGTTTACATCGGCGTTCTTCCTTGTATAATTATCTATTCGAATAACTTTCTTTCCCATGTCCTCTGGATAGCCAGGCCATACCTTAGCCACAGTCCTCTTAGTACCTTTAATTTCTATAACATCTCCAGTGGAAATGTTAAATTTAGACATGAATTCAGGATCTATCCTAGCTATTCCTCTGCCTGCATCTCTAGGCTTAGCTCCCAAAACACGTAATAAATATTCTCTTCTACTACTTGTCTCCATATCTATCACCTATGAACCTGATAACAAACTTATTTTTAGGAAGATTAGCATAAACAAACTTGCTAAAAAATAAGTTGGCACATGCTTACTTAAGGACATTTTGGTAAGTTTGTGAATTGTTTTAGAACCAAAAAATTTTCATTCTATCTTTACCGACGCCCCCCTTGGTTTGAGTTTCTCTTTAGGATTAACTATTATTTCAAGTATGCCGTTTTTATACTTAGCCCTGCAGGTTTTAGGGTTTACTTTAGTGTCCAATGTAACCTCCTTATAATATTCCCTCTCTTCTCTTTTAGCTTTGATAGTTATTGTTTCTTCGGAACATTCAACGTCTATGTCTTCTTTTTCAACTCCAGGTAACTCAGCAACTATCCTAATTAAATTATTCTTTTCGTCATAGGTTACATCGGTGAAAGGTTCTCTGGCGGTTTTTTTAATGCCTGTCATGGTTGGTCTAACGTTTCCGAATTCCCTGATTTCCGGTTTGCCGTCTGGCCCTATTTTCATTGAGAACCCGTAAACATAGGGTCCCTCCACTTTAACATCTTCAGGCCTTGTCCTAGCTTCCATGAACATTTTTCTCATTATTTCATCTATTTCTTCTAGAGATCTCTCGAATTCTTCGAAGAACGGCTCTCTCCAAAAGCTAAACCATCTTTTCCTTCTTTTCCTCCATTCCTCCCAGTCGTTCCACATGGCGATCACCATTTATATGTTAACCAAAAGTTAATAACTAAAGGATAATATTTAAATTTTACTTTTTAGATAATGTAAATTAAAGGGTTAATATAAAAACTGCTTCAATTACTTCTAGTGACGACTATGGAAATAACTGTTGAAGAATTACTGGACATATTAGGAAACAGGAAAAGAAGAAAAATACTTGAGTTTCTGGCCTTAGAACCACTTTATCTTCCGCAGCTAGCAAGGGAACTCAACGTAACTCAACAGGCAATTCTGAAACATCTAAACATACTTGAAAACATTGGCCTCATAGATTCCTTCGAAATGAAGAGTGAAAAGGGAGGGCCACCAAGGAAATATTACAGGTTGTCAGGATCGTATTTCCTCTCGCTCGACATTGGCAGTTGCATAACACGTTTCAATGCAACACCTATTACCGAAACAAAATTTCCTTCAGGGCTAAAGATGTCAGTTAACCTTCATGAATTA
>JAOZGF010000291.1 GCA_027491845.1 Thermoproteota archaeon
ACTTCACGTTCTTAGACCTACATCGGCTAAACCAACATGATTTTTATGTGGTGAAGGGAAAATGGTTAGGTAGTGGTCCCTGCAGTAGTGATCCCTGCAATGCATGTCTCATCTTCCAGGGTAAACATGTTTTCCTCCATATCGCCTTTAATGAAACAGGTTGAAAATGAACTCAGTGAGAGGAGAGTTGGCTTCAATTTAACCCATGTACTCAACATTCTCTTACAGCTGACCAAGGAAAGGTTTTTGAGCAGGAAGGAATTATCTAAAAGGATTGGGATAGGTGAAGGAAGCATAAGAACTTTAATCCGTTTGCTTGCAAGGTACAGGTTAATTGAAACCTTTAAAAGCGGCGTGTGCCTAACGGACCTGGGGAAAGAAATGGTCTTAAGCAAGTTTCCACGTATGGCCTCAATAAAAGCTGGAAAATTAACCATCGGAAAGTTTAACAAAGCGATTCATGTTAAGGATTGTTCTGAAAGGGTTAAGGACGGGTTAAAACAAAGGGACGCTGCCTTGATCCATGGAGGAAAGGGGGCAACTACAATAGTGTACAGGAACAACGAATTAGTGATTCCCCCAACATGGGAGAGGGTTAGGGACAGAGACCCTGAAACGTATAAAGAACTAATTTCTTTGTTTAAGTTGGAGGAGGGAGACGTTATAGTTATTGGGACAGGAGACAGCAGGAAAAACGCAGAGATATCAGCAATTGCAGGGTCGCTGACCCTGCTGTAGCGGAAAAACTAAGTTGCAACTTGGGCTTAAGCAGCGTTTACCATGGAACGTCCTTGAACTTCAGGGTATATGCCAGGAGGTTTCCTACAACGTGCGCTATTGGCGTAACAACCAAGACAATCATTAAGGAAACCCTGTTTAATGGGTAAAAAATGGAGTAGAGTGTTAAGGCCCCAATGAGGAAGTCGTACTGGTCTAGTACAGGGGCTTTTCCTCCTTTTTCAATGTTAAGCCTTCTCTTGATAAATGAACCAACTATGTCCCCTATCACAGCTCCAACCGAGAGGACAAATGCCTTTAGGAAGTCGCCGATGAAGTACCCTGTCAAGGTACCCATGAGAGGCCCGAGAACTGTTCCCCTAATAGTTTTCCCGTCTCCTAAGAGCCTTCTTTTGTCAATGAAGAGAACGCCCATGTCCAGGGGCTTCCCTCCCCCCAGGACACAGGCCATTCCGTTTGAAGTGTAAGAGGGAATGGCTATTTGAAGGGCTTCAAGGCATTGTTGAAGGAATTCAGGACTCATTTGCCACCCCTATTTTCACATTCATCCACGTGTTATCGCATTTTAAGTTTTTCGGTGCATCCGTTCACATAAAGAGCTCACGGATTTTAACGGCTACACCCCTTACAAACCAGGGTATTTCCCTCCCGCTTAGAGCAGCTCTCCCGAAACCAATTAACCTGTCTTTTTCATCCACTACCATGACCTCATCCTTACACCTTATCTCAGGGTCACATTCCTTGACGAACTTACAAAACAAGGATTTGTTTCTGGCCAGCCCCTCAACTGCTTTCGAATCAATAATGACCCTATACTTTGGGAAGGGGAGTACTGAGTGAAGTTTCTTGACTCCTTCTCCTTTTAAAACAAGTAATCCGTCTCCAGCCCTCAGGGTAGCTATTATTTCCCCGTTTAAGTAGATTCTCCTGATCCTACCCGTCCTCTTGGATTTCTCTATTGTAACGTTGTTTGGGAAAATCCTTTCACCAATGCCTTTCCCGTACTGATAATCAGCTATGACCCGCAACACGTTTAAGTCACTGTCCTGGGTTTTCCTTGCCTGGCTGAACCCTGTTTTTCCAAGGTCCAAGTCATACTCATGAAGGGTTAAATGGTGTGACATGTTAAAGGGATAGGTGGAGAGGAGCTCTTGAGGTACGGGGCCGAATGGAAACAGAAACTTTTTCTTTGAAATGTACCTCTCATCTAGTCTCTTTTCTATCCTTTCCCTTGCCCTAATTACTTCAGGCCTATACAGGGACTCGGGCTCGGACGCTATAAACGCTTTTTCCTTGGTAATAGGGTCGTACGCCTCCATCCACTTTGAGTGTTTTTTGAAGAGCCTTAATACCTCGTACAGTTTCGGATGAACCCTTGCCCTTTCCTGTAATAAATTTAGTAGAGAGCCTTCCTTGATAGCTTGTTTAACAGCCCTTATCTCGCCCAGGCAAACGTATAAGTTGTGTTCAGCGATAAACTTTTTTCTATCGTTTTCAGGCAAATCCAGTATGTCCTCGATGGTGTATCTACTGCAAACAGGGCAGCTGCAAGGCAGGTAACTCATGTTTTCAATTTTCCTAGTCCCCATGGAGAACATGTACCTGTTATCCCTTGCGTAAATGGCGTAAGCAGCTGAATCGAACAGGTCACATCCGAACGCCACTGCGAAAGGGAAGAATATTGGGTGGCCGATCCCGAACAGATGAAGAGGCTTATTAATGGGGAGCCTCTTTTTAGCAGGGATAACTTGTTTATTCAATATTTCAGCGAATTCATAGCTTTCCAGCAGGGGGACAACGGTCCCTATCGCGTAAATGTCGAAGTTAAGCTTCGACATTTGTTCACAGCAGCGGGACACCAAATCCACATGGACACCGCCTTGAATGGGTCCAACCCAGAGGGAACCGCTACTGCCCTTTGATTCAACCCAGTTTCTCCACTCAATACCCCTCCTGATTGTTTCTTCAACAGCTTCCTCTGTTTTTTTCTTTCCCCCGTAGAAGGGTATGTCCAAGATTACAGCTACATCGCTTCCAATCCTGTTCTGAAAGTCAATTACCTCTAAATTGGATAACTCCACGTCCCCGTACTCACAT
>JAOZGF010000048.1 GCA_027491845.1 Thermoproteota archaeon
GTTTGACGTAGCTTCACTGCTTTCAATTCAATACATAAAGAGACATCTGTTAAAAACCAACCTAACCAATGTGGAACTCATACTTATCCCCGGGCTAGTTAAGGGGAATGCGGAAGAGATAAGTGAAGCCCTTGGTAAACCTGTTTTTAAGGGGCCAAAAAACGCTGCAGACCTTGAAGAAACAATAAATCGCTTTTTAAATGGGGAAATGGATTTCTCCACAACAACTCCAGCCTGCGAACTCCTAGGTAAAAGGAAGAGAAGGGATTTAAATGTCTTTTACAAAGAAATCCAAGAAATCGAGGGAAAATTAAGGAAACAAAGGAAGTGCCTGGTTATAGGGGGGGAAGTAGCTGTCCACCCTGAGCTTCCCATGAAAATAGCTGCAGAAATAGTTGATGCACCTCTTCTAAGTAGGGAGGAACTGGTGAGGAAAGCAAGAGAATACGTTAAGTCAGGGGCAGACATAATAGACATCGGGATGATAGCAGGAAAGCCTAGCCCTGAAAAAGCAAAGGAACTGGTAAGCCTATTAAAAAAGGCAATAGACAAACCGATCAGTATAGATACGCTGCATCCTCAGGAAATCATAGCCGCTTTAGAAGCGGGAGCAGATATGGTTGTGAGCTTGGAAGGAGGGAACATGGAGGAAGTATCTGAATACATTGGGGACGCTGCAGCAGTTGTAATACCCTATAATTATCAAGAGAACATTATTCCCAGAGGGGCTGAGGAAAAAATAAGTTGCTTAAATGAAAATTTAAAAAAAGCAAGAAGCCTCGGAATAAACAATGTCTTATGCGACCTCGTGCTTGCACCTATAAATTCACCTAGTCTAACGGAGTCCCTCTGCGCATTCAAACTTTACCGTGAAATTAGCCCCGACGAATTACTTTTCATGGGAGTAGGAAACGTCACAGAGTTAATTGACGCTGATTCCATCGGCGTAAACTCCATCCTAGCTGGCATAGCACAGGAACTTAATGTAAGCATTCTATTGACAACCGAGAAAAGCAGAAAAACACAGGGATCCATTAAAGAACTCTCGAAAGCATTGAAAATGATGTACATGGCCAAAAAAACAGGAACCTACCCAAAGGATCTCCCCATAAACCTCCTAGTTTTAAAGGAGAAAAGAAACAGGGAAGTCCCTTTTAAGCTGGAAATCATGAAACAGACAAAAATTTATGACGTGTCAATGGAACCTGAGGAGAAGATAAGGAGAATGGATCCCTTAGGCTACTTTAAAATCACCATAGATAGGGATAGGAAACAGATACTCCTTATACATTACAAATTAGGGGAGAACAAGCCTAGAACTGTTATAAGGGGTAGAAATGCGACGTGCATCTATGAGAAAGCCATAGACCTGAACCTTGTTTCAACTCTATCCCATGCATCCTACTTGGGAAAGGAACTATACAAGGCTGAGCTAGCCTTAAAACTTAACAGAAGTTATATGCAGGACCAAAACTTATTTTGACTTGCGGAACGGCACCGATTTCTTGAGTTTACCAATGACCTCAATTCCTTTGGGATGGAAAATGTAGTCCATTGCACTACCCTTTGCCTCCCTTATTTTCATCCACTGGATTAGCTCCTTATACTTTCCCCCAGCTATCCCGTCAGCCACTACAGCGTAGCCTTGAGCAGCCTCCTTAACCTTTTCAGCACCCATGAGGCCATTGATCCTTCTAACAGAGGCAATAGAGGAAAGTTTATCGGTTAATTCGTCCTTTACTTTCTTAATCCTTGTTAATCTTCCTGAGAAAAGTATCTCTCTTACCTGGCCGACCGATGCCTTCAGGGAGAAAACGTTTTTTAAAACGCTCTCAAGCATGCATTCCCATGCAATCCTGCTTTTTTCACCGTTAAGGTTGTCGAAAAATTCCTCAGGCGTGTTTTTCCCTGAAATAGCGGTTACTCCTCCCGTAAACACGTCTGATTTGCTCCATGACCCAACCAGTTGAACCAGTTCAAGATCCAATGATCCTGCTGTTAAGAAACCAATTCCGTTAGTTGTTCTGCCTATCCCGTCAACTATTCTTCCTTCACCTACGGCGATGGCCGCATTATACCCAAACCCCATTTCAACTAGGATAAAGGAGGTCTCTTTGTAATCCAACTTAAGCCTTCTTGCTTGATCAATGACGCCCAAAACAGCTATACACATTTTATCCGCAGTACCCATGTCCATTTTATTTATCTTCCTGTGCAACGGAACTGTAGGTAGATTTATGACGCCGGGAATATAGCAAACAGGCCAGTTTCTTTCCTTCATTTGGAGAGCTGTCTTAGTCATTGCATGATAAACCATTATTCCAATGTCTCCCTGCTTCAAGGCGTCCTCCAAATCTTTTCTTTTAAGCAAGAGAATATAAGTTAGGTACCAGTCCTCCAAGAGTTCTTCTTCTATGTCTCGGATAAAAGTTAGCTCTACGCCGTATCCTGAGGGACCTGCTATTAGGTCAAGGGGCATAGATCTCTCTATCGCGTCGATAAGAATCTCAGGTTCACTTGCTATGTCAACTGTATCTATGACTTCTTCATAGAATACCTTTCCATTTTCTAGGCCACACAAGTCAAAGCTCTTGGTTCCGGGATCAATTCCTAAAACTCTGACCATTAACAGGGCACCCTCTCTATATTCACTTTTCTCAGGCTTGTTTTTCCCTCATTCTGTCTTGAAATCAATTTAACGATCTCGCCTTTTACACTTTATTTTACACTTTAAATTGAGTGTGAGTGAATCCTTCTTTAAAGAATTAATGTTCCTAAAAAGTTAGGGCCTGAAACCCAGGAGAACCGCTATGAGTATGGAGTTGGCTGTCAAGTCAGCAGTTGCTCCCGGATTAATTTTTTCTCTGTGGAGTTTTTCATCAAATTTCTTTAGGGTTTCGAGGCCTTTTCTTGTTTTTAAGCCACCTAAGTCCAAGATTTTCTTGGCTTCAAGCGAAATCTGCATTGATTTCTTCATTCCAATCCTCACAGCTTCCCTTATGTCGTTTTTCTCTCTCGTCCCTATCTTTCTAGCTACGAAAGTATCTGGATATAGGGACAGGATTTTTAAATAGGTATGGACGGTTGCTGTATTCACATTCTTCGTCTCACGGTAGGTTTCAATGAATTCCCTATAACCTGTTTCAAAAGAGATATTCATGTCGCTTACCCACTCCCTTGAAACATTGTCCCATTCAGAGGAGATCTTCATGAGATCAAACAAGCTTAGCTTCCTTTGCACTATTATGTCAGAGTAATTCTCCGATCCTAGGTCAGGTATTCCCTCACCTGTTCTCCCAAGTCCAGCTGGGGAAACAAGATTTATTGCCTTACAAGCGTTTACAGCGTCCAAAGGAGTTGTAGACCTCAAAATTTTTCTTAACGACCTCCTTAAGCTATCTTCGCTTAATTTTTTTCCTTCAGCAAAACATAGGCCTGCTGAAGCAGCTAGAGGCAAAAACAGGAGGCAAATG
>JAOZGF010000050.1 GCA_027491845.1 Thermoproteota archaeon
CGTTGTAAGCCCTGTTTGGACGGCTACAGCAATAGCTTCAGTGGATGAGGTATCCAATGGCAGGGCAATTCTAGGCATGGGCGCAGGAGATAAGGCAACCCTTGAAAGCCTCGGGTTAAAAATGGAGAAACCGTTGTCAGCTGTTAGGGAAGCGGTAACTATTATTAGGAGCCTGTGGGAAGGAAAAACCGTGAAGTTTGAAGGGAAGAAGTTTAGGGTTGCAGGTGCAAGGCTAAATTTTAAGGTTAAAAGGAAGATACCTATCTATGTTGGCGCTCAAGGTGTAAAAATGCTTCAAACGGCTGGAGAAATAGGTGACGGGGTCCTAATCAATGCTTCACACCCCAAGGACATTGAGTTCGCCGTGGAAAACATTGAGAAAGGTGTTTCAAAGGCTAACAAAAAGATGGAGGACGTTTCAGTTGCAGCATATACAAGCTTCTCCATTTCACAGGACAAAAGTGAAGCTGAAAGCAAGGCAAGGGAAGTTGTTTCTTTCATTGTAGCGGGCTCTCCCCCTCCAGTCCTCGAGAGACACGGCATACCTGTCGAGGAAGCTGAAAAAATAAAGGACTTACTTGCAAAAGGGAAATTTGGCAAAGCTTTCTCAGCCGTCACAGCTGAAATGCTGGACGCCTTCTCAATATCAGGGACACCTGAGGAATGTCTTACAAAGGTTGAAGAGATTCTTAGGAAGGGAATCGACCAATTAGGGGTTGGGAGCCCCATAGGGCCCGAAGTAAAGAAGTCAATTGAGCTAGTGAGCGAAAAAATCATTTCAGCTTTCTCTTAACGATTAACCCTTTTTTCTTTATTCCTCACTTAACCACGTCTTTAACGATGAATTAACTTGCCATTGAGTTTCGAGTGCTCCGTAGATTCTTGAATTCATGCCGCAGGAAGTTAAAATTATGAAGAGAATTGTAATTGTGGGGACGCTTGATACAAAAGGTGTGGAAGTTAGGTTCATTAAGGAACTTGTTGAGAATTATGGCTACAAGGCAATAGTCATAGATGTGGGAATGAAGAATCCTCCGCTTATTCAGGCTGATATAAAAAGGGAAGAGGTAGCGGCTGTTGGAGGAGGCAATCTTAACCTAGAATTCCCAAAACTAATAGAAGCAATGAGAAAGGGGGTTTCAAAAGTCGTCCGTCGCCTTTACGAGAAAGGTGAATTAGACGGAATGCTGGCAATAGGAGGAGGAATGGGAACCTTCATCGCTAGCAAGGCAATGCAAACTCTTCCTTTCGGCATACCGAAGCTAATGGTATCCACAGTCGCCTCAAGAGATGTAAGTGAATACATAGGGACTTCAGATATAACATTAATGCACTCTGTTATAGACTTTGCAGGTTTAAACGACGTAAGTAAGAAGTTATTGTCCAATGCTGTTGGAGCCCTAATTGGGATGATCGAGTCTAAACATGTTTCCCCCTTAAATAAGCCGTTCATTGGCGTCACTGTATTTGGCTATACAACAACTTCTGCTTTTTTCATTAAGGAACTGTTAGAGGCAAAAGGCTACCAAATGTTGGCTTTTCATGCAAATGGCACTGGTGGGTCTTCTCTAGAAGAATTCATAAGTTCAGGAATTATAAAAGGGGTTATAGACCTTACAACCCATGAGTTTATTGATAACTTGTATGGGGGTTTCTGCGGAAACATAAAACCCAACAGACTGGAGGAAGCTGGTAAAAAAGCAGTTCCTATAGTAGTTTCGCCAGGCGGACTTGATTGCGTTGTGATGCAGAGTGTAGAGAGACTTCCTTCAAAACTTAAGGGGAGAAAAATACATCAACAAGATTTCCGCTACGTGATAAGAACGAACAAGGAAGACATGAAGTATTTGGCAAGAGTAATTGCTTTCAAGTTAAACAAGGCTAGAGGTCCTGTTAAGGTAGTGATACCTCTTTACGGTTGGTCTGAAGTTGACCGGGAGGGCAAAGAACTCTATGATCCCCGAACTAACATGGTTTTTGTAAAAACACTCAAGAAGCTATTAAAACCGGGAATACCTGTCATAGAAGTTGAAGCACACATAAATGACAAGAAATTTGCAAAGGCTGTTGTGAATTCTCTAAATGACATGATGAAAAAAGCACGCCCTAGGTAATTGTGCAAACTCTACT
>JAOZGF010000055.1 GCA_027491845.1 Thermoproteota archaeon
TTAAACCGCAGATGGGACTTGCAGATACGAGTGTGTCCACCCCCATGTTCATTATTTCTTTCACCCTATTTTCAGCGATTTCACGTGAGAGTCCGGGGTTGGAAATTATTACTCCTCCTCCAGCGCCACAGCAATTTACTTCTTTTTTTGAGTTAGGGAGCTCAATTACCTTCATTTTCGGAATGCTCAAAAGAATTTTCCTTGGTTCCTCAATAATGTTACAATTTCTAGTTAGTTCGCAGGGGTCAGTGTAAGCCGTCCTACCCAGTTCTCCGAGGGGCTTTTTAAGGATTATTCTTCCTTCTTCTAAGAAGTTGTATATGGCCTGCGTGTAATGCATTACTTCAAAGGGCGCCTTTCTACCGACAACTTGCTCAAATTCGTTCTTTATGGCTAAATAAGCCCCTGGGCAAAGCGTTATTATTCTCCTTACACCTTTCTCCCTGAATTTTCCTTCAATGTCTGTGAGAAGCTTCCTAGCTAATTTAAAGTTTCCTGTTAAATAGAAAATATGGCCGCAGCATCTCTCTCTTTCCCCTAGTAAAGTAAAGTCCACACCGCATTCATCAAGGCAAATGGCAAGGTTTTCCGCCACGTTGTGAAACTCCTTAACAGTCCTTGCAACACAGCCAAGGAACACCGCTGTTGAAGATTTCTTGTTTAAATGGTTTTCCAAGGCCTCGGAGGCATCATCCCAAATGTAACTAGGTGAATCAGTAAAAGTTAAGAAACCCTTTCCCTCCACTTCTTCAGCTGCCTTCCTCAGTTCTTCAGGGTAAAGTCCTTCCTCGAAGAAAGCTTTTCTAGACCTAACTATTATTTGGTTCACCTTAACCCCTGCAGGACACTTTAACTCGCTTGCACCACAAACTAGACAGTTAAAGATTCTTTTGACCGCGCTATTAGTGGGATGAAGCTCGTTCCTTACAAGCGCCTTAATTATCATTAATCTTCCCCGTCCACCGTCAAGCTCCAGCTTGTTCATGTAGGTTGGGCATGGAGAAAGACATTCAGCGCATCTGTTACAATAATAGAGGTTTTCCAAGTACTTGTCAAGTGACTCTATAAGTCTATCTTTAAACCTCACTTCATACACCTTTTCATAAGCTCATCTTTCCGGGGTTCATTATGTTGAAGGGGTCAAAAACTTTCTTTATTTGTCTCATGACATTTAGGACTTTTTCTCCGTGTTCATAGGACATGTACTTTGCCTTACTCAGTCCAACGCCGTGTTCACCGCTTGACGTGCCACCTAAACTTATGGCGAGCCTATATATTTCTCCCATGGCCTTAAACCCTCTTTCCAATTCGTCCTTGTCCCTTTCATCCGTGACAACCGTAGGATGAAGGTTTCCTTCCCCGGCATGCCCGTAAGTGACCACTATCACATTGTTTTTCTTAGCGATTTCCTCTATTCCCCTTACAAATTCAGGTAGCTTGGACACAGGGACGCTGGGATCTCCTTGGATTAAAAATGGTTTAACTCTTGCTATAGCTCCAAAAGATGATTGTCTTCCCTTCCAAAGGTCTTCCGCCTCCACAATGTTCTTAGCTTTTTCCACAATGTAGGCTTTTTCTTCCCTTAAGATTTTCTCTGCTTCATCAATGTAATACTTAACTGATGCTTCATGCCCGCTGCACTCAACCAATACAACTGCTTCAGCATCGAGAGGTAAATCGAGCCCTGTAAATTCTTTAACAGACCTTACGGTGTATTTGTCCATGAATTCTAATGCTGAAACCGGGATATCTTCTTTGATTATTCTAGATATCGCCCTTCCAGCATCCTCTAGCGATTTAAAGGCAGCTGTAACAACTAAATAGAAGGTTTCCTTGAAAGGCTTAATTTTTAAGGTAGCCTTAGTAATTATCCCCAGCGTCCCTTCAGCTCCCACAAAGAGGCTCTTTAAGTCATACCCTGAAACCTGTTTAGGGGCCTTTGAGCCCACTGAGATTATTTCTCCATTAGGGAGAACAACCTCTAGTTCAAGCAAGTTGTCCTTGGTTGAACCATATTTTAGAGAATGCATGCCTGAAGAATTGTTTGAAATCATACCTCCAATTGTTGCTGAATTAGAGCTTCCGGGGTCAACAGGAAAAAAGAAACCCTTCCTTTGCAGGTACTTATTCAAATCAAGCAGTTTTATCCCGGCCTCCACAGTAACACAAAGATTTTCTTCATCTAATTCAACGATATTCCTCATTCTCTGCATGTCCACAATTATTCCGCCTAGAACCGGTATTGTTCCTCCACACAAGTTTGTCCCTGAGCCCCTGGGAATTAATGGAATCTTGTTTTTCACGGCTAATTTAACGATTTCAACAACTTCTTGAGTTGAACCAGGCCTCACAACCAAGTCAGGCATCTTCATGTTCTCTGATGCATCATAAGAGAACCCTAGAAGATCGACTTCGTCTTCCAGCACGTTTTCAGCGCCAACGACCCCTTTGATTTCCTTAACAAGTTGAGAGGGAATCAAAAACACACCTTCCCGTAAATAGTAAAATAAGGTTGATTAAAGAAAAAAGGAGTAAGTTATTTAACTATTTCATTGTTTAAATTCTCAATCCAAAGCAAATTCTAAAGCCATGGAGCAAATGTAGAGGACAGGTGAAATATTATGTCTCTAAAAATAACGCATGTTTCCAATGTTCAAGCCGAGGGATATGAAGGGCTAAAGGGCGTTAAGGTGAGATGGGTGATCACAGAGAAGGACGGAGCGAAGAACTTTGCAATGAGATATTTCGAAATGGAGCCAGGGGCAGCTTCCCCTAACCACAAACACGACTATGAACATGAAATTTACATTTTACAAGGTAAATGTAAGGTGATATTTGAAAATAAAGAGTACGTGGCTGAGAAAGACTACATTGTATTTATTCCCCCAAACAAACAACATCAGATGATAAACGTTGGAGATGAACTATTAAAACTGATTTGCCTTATACCCTACAGGTGAAAGGCTATGTCTTCCTTAATGTTTTCAACAACATATTTATAGCCTTCCTCAACAGCTTTAATATTCATTTCAGCGTACCCCCCTGTAACTTCATCAATCGACTCTTTCAATGAAGAAATAGAAGGAATACCGATTATTCCTGACAGGGCCCCCACCATAACCATGTTGGCTGCAATTCCTTTCCTGAATCTTTGAAAGCTAATTAGTGTTGCCGGGACAGTAAATACCTTTCCTTTTTCTCCGCTGAAACTTAACTTTCCCACTTGCGAGTTGTCAACTAATTTAAATCCTCTCTTTGAAACGAGCCTATATTTCTCGTAAGCATCTTTAGACATGATTACCAAGGCATCAGGAGTGTCTATCACCAGGTCATGGATAAAGGATCGTGACACAATGACGTCCGACCTACAACTTCCTCCCCTTGCCTCCGCCCCATAGGAACTTGACTGAACAACCCGATATCCATCTTTTAAACATGCCATGGCCGTTATCTGTCCAGCTAAAATGATTCCTTGTCCACCATAACCTGCAAACCTAACTTTCAGCAACCGCTGCTCCACCTGTTTCCTTTATTCTTTCAGTAAATTCTTTCCTTTCCCCTTTATGGATGATTCCAAGCCTAAGTTTTCCTTCTTCTTCCTTCCTCGTAGTTATCTCCCTAATGTAATTGATTGTTTGCTTTAAATCTAACTTGTTTTTCCTTCCAAATTCAGTTGGACATTGGGAAATGACCTCCACGAAGGAGAAGCCCCTATTTCTTATCGCCTCCTTAACGAAACTGATTATTTCAAGGGGATGTAGGGTTGTTGTCCTAGCCACATAGGTTGCTCCAGCGGCGGAAACAAGTTTACACAGGTCAAACATGTATTCAGGGTTTCCATAAGGAGTTGTTGAAGTCCTCATGTTAGCGGGCGTAGTTGGAGCGACCTGTCCACCCGTCATGGCATATATGAGATTGTTAATAAGGATAACTGTTAAGTTTATGTTTCTCCTAGCGGCATGAATAAGATGGTTTCCACCTATTCCAGCCCCGTCACCGTCCCCTGTAAAAACAACAACTTCCAGCTTGTTATTCGCCAATTTGGCGCCTGTAGCGAACGCTATAGCTCTTCCATGAGTTACGTGCAAAGTGTCTGAATTTATAAATGGACTGGGAATCCATGCAGAGCAACCTATCCCTGAAACACAAAGTAATTTGTCAAGGTCTATTTTTAAATCATCTATTGCCCTTACAAAACAGTTAAGGACTGTTCCGTTGCCGCATCCTGGACAAAACTTCGTCGGCAAGTTCCTGAGGTATTTTTCCCTATAATACCTTGCACTCTTCATTTTTATCCTTCTCCCCCTGAAGAAATCCATTGATAAATTTCCTTTACCCCATGGATAACTCCCCCCACTTTAGGGATTGACGTAACTTCCACATTCCCAACACATCTCTTAACTTCCCTGACAATCTTCCCCATATTCATTTCAGGCACATATATCTTTTCAACTTCTTCACATGTTCCTGCTATTTCATCGTCGGGAAAAGGCCAAAGTGTTTTAAGTCTAATCATCCCCACCTTCAATCCATGTTTCCTTGCGAGCTCAACAGCACCTAGGGCAGGCCTAGCAACCGAGCCGTAACACACAAGAATAGTTTTGGCATCATCTACGTAACGCGTTTCTATTTCCACTATTTCCTCCTTCCTGTTCAGGATCTTCTTAGTAATCCTCTCAAGAAGTTTTTGATGAACTGAAGGAGTATAGTCTCTAACTCCATTCTCCCTATGCGCTGATCCCGTGACTAAAAGCCTATATCCTTCACCGAAGCTTGGCATTGGAGGAACCATGCTCGGATCTTTTGCTCCAAACGGCTCAAAATGAAGGTCTCTTTCAGGTTTAATCCTGTCAATAACCTCCACTTCTCCTTCAGAAGGAAGCAAAAAGTTTTCCCTCATGTGTCCAATTACTTCGTCTGAAAGCAAAATGACAGGGACCCTGAACTTCTCAGATAGGTTAAAAGCCCTAACTGTTAAATAAAATGTTTCTTGAACGCTCCATGGACAAAGAACTATGGATTCATAGTCACCATGAGCTCCATACCTTGCCTGATAAACATCCTGTTGTGAGGGCATTGTTGCCTGCCCTGTCGATGGACCAGACCTCTGCACATCAACAACGACACAAGGAGTTTCAGTCATGTAAGCATAGCTAATGTTTTCTTGCATTAAACTGAAACCTGGACCTGATGTAGCCGTCATGGACTTCACACCTGCCCAGGAAGCCCCGATCACCGCTGCCATTGAAGCTATCTCATCCTCCATTTGCACGTAGACGCCGTTCACTTCAGGAAGCCTTTTAGCAAGATGTTCAGCTATTTCCGATGCAGGAGTAATCGGGTATCCAGCGAAAAACCTGCATCCCGCATATATTGCGGCCTCTGCACAGGCCTCGTTTCCAGAGAAAAGAACATAGTCCCTCAAGCAGCATCACTCTATGGAAATAGCTAGATCAGGACATATCATCTCACAAATCCTACATGCACTTCCATTCTTTAATATGGCTAAACAATTATTCTCGTTTACCACAACAGGCAAAGGCTTTCCTCCAATTTGAGACCTAGGCTTAGACAAAACAATTTTACCCTTTCTCCCTTGTGGGCAGAAATCAATGCAAAGCAAACAACCCTTACAAAGTCTTTCATCGATATAAATATTCAAACCCACGCTCCTCACTTCCCCCTGAACATCTACTCCAAGCCTTAAGTCCACCTCCCTGCTAATCATGAAGCTTTCTTCTTCCTTAGCTTTAAAAACCTAACCTAAAGTAGCTAAAAGCAGCGGCATATTAAAATTAACGACAATAATGAGCGACGTTTAAAGAAACCTTGAAACCCTAAAACCCTAAGAAACCTTAAGATCCCGTTAGTAAGACGATTCTTTCATCAAAGAACCTAAAAAGATTTTACAACGTCAAGCAACGAAGACAAACCAAGCCAGTAGATGTTGAGAGAGGAAAGCAACAAGTAACACATGCTAAAATATGCTAAGATTCCGAGTAGAAAAGAAAGAAACAACAGTCTCCCTACATCAGCATCTTAAAAAGAAACCACCTAAGTATTTCTTCCAAGTTATTTCACACGTTCTTAAAGAAGCATCCGATATAACTTAAAACGAAATTAAGAGGGAAAGAGCAAAAAAGAAACAAGGCCAAGTTTTCGCTCACTTAAAAATACATTTTATCTTTTTAACATTTAGGGTATTACATCACTATATCACTAAAAAGGCACAAAAGCAAGGTATCAATGCAAACTTAAACTTTTTCCTATTTCTGTTTTACTCGGTTTTTAATGTTTTTTAGCGACATTGTTCGAAGCATTGGTTACATTAAGTTTTCTTAAAAATCTTGGCGAACAAGTAACAAACCCCAAATAGAAGGACGGCTCCAATGATTCCAGCGGAGATACTGCTCAAAGACTCGTTTGCAATGCCTGGAACAGTGTAGTCAGGCAAAGGGGCGTTGTAAAGATTTTTTTCCTCCACGCCAAGTTGCTCAGCAACTTTGTCGAGAGGCTCGTAAGCATATCCAAACCAGGGACTAACCAAGACAAGGACTAACACTGCAACAAACGTCAGGCCAATATACCTATACGTCCTAGAATCCATTTCCCTTCACCCTATTTTTATTTTAGGTAGTTTTAAGAGGTCAGGCCTCACCTTTTCCACGTATGCTATCACAGAAGCCGTAACTATTCCCTCTATTATCCCTAGAAGAAAGTGGATACCTGTCATAACAGGTATGGAGATATTAATTCCATAGGCAAACTGAGGGGATAAGCCTATTTCTAGTCCACAGAAAAAAGCTGCAGCAGTTATCCCGAGTAAGCCACCTAAAAACGCTCCAACATATTCCTTCCCCCACCTCTTAAACACAATGTACAAGTAATAACCAATTAATCCATCTACAACCCCCATGTTCCAAATGTTTGCACCCAGCGCAGTTATCCCGCCATCCCCGAACGCCAAACACTGAATCAAGAGCAAGAGAGACATTGAAAGAACCCCGCCTCCCGGGCCAAAGAACATGGCAAGCAAGGCTCCGCCGACGAAATGAGCAGTTGTTCCTCCTGGACCAACAGGCCAATTTATCATTTGAGCAGCGAAAACAGCAGCAGTCAAAGTAGCAAACAAGGGAACTTGCTCAGGAACAAAACTCCTTTTCATCTGCCTCAAAGACAAAAACCATACGGCACCTGTTACAAAATAGAAAAATGCAGCAATCGGCAAAGACAAAAAGCCATCGGGTATATGCAATTTTCGTCACCTATAGTAATACCTTTTCTATAAAAAGTATTACTAATATTTAAATGTTACTTCTAAAGGGGGCTGTTAAGTTAGGTTGTATGAAAAACTAGAGGGAATATAAAAACAAAAGGATGTAACCCCCTTTGGGGAGAGGAAATGAGAGAAAAAACGTTAAATATTTAGCTTGTCCCAGTTGTAAAACCTCTGATTTTAGTTTAGATGTATGTAAACGAAAAAATCAGGAAATTTTGTCTGGAAAATTGTTTTGTAAAAAAATGTGGGAAAAGTTACGAAATAGTAAACGGGATACCTGATTTTCTGCCAGAAGAAGTGGGATCAGAAAGAAAAAAGATGATAAAATTCGTTGATAGGTTATCTTTGATTTATGAGACACCATTTTGGTATCCACTAGTCTATCACTTATATGGAGGTCTTTTTATTCCCTCCGTTAAGAGGACAATCGAGATGATAACCGACATGCTTGAAATTGATGGAGGTGTAGCTTTAGATGTTGAATGTGGAACGGGACTATTTACAAGGAGCATTGCAAGGAGAGCAAAGCAAGTTTACGGTTTCGATATTTCTGTGGGGATGCTTAAGAAAGGACAAAAATATACGGAGAGAAATAGTTTAGAGAACGTAGTGTTTGTTAGGGCGGAAGTGGAAAACATACCCTTTCCGAGCGAGTTTTTTGATGGCGTTTCATGCTGCGGAGCCTTGCATCTTTTCCCTGATGCAGGCAGAGCTTTAAAGGAGATAAATCGCGTCCTGAAGAGAGGTTATAAGTTAGCCACTATGACTTTCGTTAGAAGACGATTTTTAGGAATAAGAAGAGTCTACGAGCATTTAGAGAGAGAACATCGTGTGCATATTTTTGACGTGGATGAATTACAGAAATACTTGAAAAATGCAGGGTTCTCCGAGTTTAAGTATGATATCTATGGGTCGATGATACTTTTCGAGGCGAAAAAAGTTAGGCATCTTTACAATCCATATTAGTCAGAAGAGAGAAATCCATGAGGCTGTGAGAAACGCAGGATTAACCCAAGATAAAGTTCTCCTTTAAAACAATGTTATTCGCAACCTACTTTAATGACACACTTAGCTTTCCCATTTTTGTTCTCTGTACAGTCGCCAACTTTGTTACATTCCCCATCTTTCTTTTTAGATTTAAATTGACCCTGCTCTGTGCAGGTGTTTTACCATTGAAGCAGAGTGGAATCTTAATTTTTTACGCACAGCGAATACTTAACTTATCCTTAATCTTCATTTCGCGCTCCTTAACTTAACGGAGCCCTCTTAAAGTTCTCTTGAATATTGGTGTTGCAAGTAAGGTGTTGCGTTAGGTGGTTAAAAATTAAGATTGTTTTCTTTGAAACTTCAAACTCTTCTTAGGCAAATTAGCCACCTATTTGTTAGAACCTAGAAACAAAAAGAAGGACGGCTTCATTTCATAAAGGGGATTTGCCAAAGGGAACCTTGCTTGAAGTTCGAAGCAAGCGAGTATAGCTGAAAGGAATTGAAGGAATTAGAGGAATTAAATGGATTATTATGGGCGTTTTCGCCTAACGGGAGGATGCTTGGCTCCTTAAGAGTAAAAAGAGAGCCCAAAATTTCTATTTAGTCCTTTTCTTCCTTTACATTAAGCCCTT
>JAOZGF010000088.1 GCA_027491845.1 Thermoproteota archaeon
TGGCCCCATTACACTCCCTTTGACTGCTTCATCAACGCCTAAAATCGTTTTATTTTTCATTTAAAAGCACTAGAGTACTTGTTTATCCCTAATTAAGGGCTTTATCTACTGCGTTCCAAATTAAACCTTAATTATTTTTTTACTTTACAGTAGGGTTTACTCTTTAAAAGGAAAAAATAAATGTTGCGGTGATATGTTACGGACAGCATCATAAGGGAAGCAATTGAAGTAATTAAGCGAGAAGTTGCTGGGTTGGATGAAATCCATGTCTCAAGGGTCCTGTACGGCCTTTCTTTCTGCGGTGTGCAGATTTCAACAGGCCACATGGGTTTATGCCACTCGCTCTTGAATGAAATCGAGGTTAGATGCTGCAAAATATTCGATAAGTCAGGCAGTTTTTCAGGCTCCCATGCCCTTGACGTTGCCGAGCTTTCTCTCTCAGCTGATGTTGGCGAAGGCGTTGTTGGAGTAGCTTGCCTAAACGCTCTTTCTCAAATTGTGATGGAAAAACACAGGGATTCTTTCACCCTGTTTAAGGGAAACTTAATAGATTACATTGCCGGGAGAGCTGGAAAACAGGATGTTGTTGCATTAATTGGACACATAAAACCTCTTGCTGAAAAGATAAAAGGGAAGGTTAAAGAGCTTCTGATTTTTGAAAGGAACCCCTTGGAGAGAAACGAAAACATACTTCCAGAGGAAGTTATGAAGGAAGAACTTCCTAGAGCCGACATAGTTGTAGCCACAGGAAGCACTATACCGAACAAGACGATCGACCTCATCCTAAACCTGGCAACTGGGGCGAGGTTAACCTGTTTAATCGGCCCATCGGCTGGACTTGTTCCTAACCCATTGTTTAAGAGAGGCGTCAAGGCGATTGGAACGATCAGGGTTTTGAAGCCTAGCGAAGTTTTCAGGATCCTGGGCGAGGGAGGAGGAACCCCTCACATTAAGCCTTACGTGGAATTCATCAACCTTTTTCCTAAGAAAAATAAATGAGGGAACCCTGTGAAGATCGCAGCCATAGTACTGGCGGCTGGAAAGTCGGAACGCATGGGGAAAAACAAGCTTCTTTTAAAGATAAACGAAACAACTCTGATTGAACAGATTATCCAGGCAATAAAAAAGACAAAGATAAGTGAAATAATCGTCGTACTAGGTTACAAGCCTGAAAAAATCATTGAAATAATTAGTCAGAGGTTCTCTCACGTGAAAACAGTGATAAACGAGGAGTATGAGGCTGGAATGACTTCGTCATTTAAAAAAGGGGTTCAACATGCTTTAGACAGTGATGCAGTAATGCTCTTCCTCGGAGACCAACCTGTTCTTAATTCTAGATTAATTAATGTAATGATCAATAAGTTTCAAGAAAGAAAAAATGAGGTTGACATCGTTAGCCCCATATACAAGGGCAAGAAGGGACATCCTGTACTGTTTTCCAGCAGACTCTTCAAGGAAATATTAAGTTTAGAGGATGCTGGGATAATCAGAGACGTTGTGCATAGACATAGTGACAAGCATCTCTTAGTTGAAGGTGAAAAATGGAATATTGTTGACGTCGACACATACAGTGATTTTCAGTGGGTAAAAAAGGAATTACTTGGAGAACATGGTCAGGCTAAGAGGTAACTGGTTATTGAGATAACTAAGCGTGACTTTCAACGTTTTTCACACTAACTATTTGGGCAATAATGCTTATGGCTATTTCCTCAGGCGTTTTAGCATGAATGTTTATTCCTATGGGTGCATACAATTTCTTTAATTCTTCCTTCCCAATACCTTCTTTCTTCAGCTTATTCTTAAGAGCTGAAACCTTCGATCTGCTTCCAAGTAATCCAACATACCTTAACTTCTTTTTTAGCAGGAATTTTACTGCTTTATAGTCGTATTCTGGCTCCCCCTGAACAACTGTGGCGAAGTCCTCGCCTCCAACTTCAAGAGCTTCCAGTACTTCAGGAAAGTCTCCAGCAATTATTTTCTTAGCGAAGTGAAAGAAGTCTTTGTTTATCGATTTTTCTTCTTTGTCTATGATTACTATTTCGAAACCTATTTCGTAGCCTATTTTAGCTAATGGCTTTGCTATGTGACCTGATCCTACAACTATAAGCCTTGGACTTGGATCAATAACATTTATGAAAATCGTTAGCTCCCCACCACAGATTAAACCGGTTTTGAACTTGTTCTTTTCTTCAGGCATTAACTCCTCATCTTTTAAGGAACAAATTATTTTCTTTGATTTCCCGAGTTTAATAGCTTCCATTGCTTCTCTAACAACGATTCTTTCAAGATTCCCCCCACCTATTGAACCCTGCATCCTCCCTTTTCCGTCTACAATGAAAATGGAGCCCTCTTCCCTAGGACCTGATCCTTTTTTATCTATTACCGTGCATAAGGCAAATCTTTCCCTTTTCTTCAAGAAAAAAGGAATTTTTTCCATAACCTTCCAGTTATAACTCAATTTCCTAAACCTCTCCCTAGTCAGTGCAAGTTAAAAGAACGCTTCTCTTTTAAAAAGGAAGATGTAAGGTGAGGATAAAAACTAGTGGGAAAAATGAGATATTTTAAGTATGTTTCACTTGAGGAAGCTTATCGCAGGATAAAGAGAAACATAAAGTTAAGGCTTAAGAAGGAAACTGTGAGCGTTAACGAGTCGATTAAGAGGGTTCTTGCGGAAAAAATTTTTTCTCCAGCAAACTTGCCTGAAAAAACGGTTTCTCACTTCGACGGATACGCCGTGAGGTCTATAGACACCATTGATTCAAGCGTTAGAAACCCTGTTAAATTGAAGGTTAAGGGAAAAATTTTCCTTGATACTCGCGTAAAAATAAGTATTAACAGAATGGAGGCAGCATACATTTCCACTGGAGCCGTGTTGCCTGAAGGAAGCGACTCAGTTATTCCTGTAGAGAGAGTAAGGAAGAGGAATGAAGAATACATCGAGGTGCTTAAACCGGTTAAAAAACATGAAAATGTAACTGTTTTGGGTAGTGATTTTAAGGCTGGAGAGGAAATGTTTGGCATCGGACATGTTCTGCGGCCTCAAGACATAAAGTTGTTAAAGCACGTTGGGGTGAAAAGGGTTAAAGTTTACAGGAGACCCCTACTTTCACTGATTCCTGTAGGAAGCGAGTTTTCAGACAGCTTAGGGTTAAGAAGAAAGAAGGAGACAAGTAGTTTAATGGTTACCAAACTCGTTGAGGAAAATGGAGGAAAAGTACGTGTTTTCAAGCCTGTTCCTGATGACCCCCGCATGCTAAGGACTGTCATTAGTAAAGCTCTGAGCAGGGGAGATATTGTCGCGACAATTGGCGGCGCATCTGTCGGTGCTAAAGACTACGTCTTGGAGGCCTTATCATCCCTTCCGAACTCTAAGATTTTGTTTAGAGGGATTAAAATACAGCCAGGTAGGGTGACAACAGTTGTCTTGGTCGAATCTAAACCCATTGTTCTCTTACCAGGACATGTTCAGTCAACATGGGTTGGAGTAACCTTCGTTTTGATTCCTTTAATCCGTTTATTTTCAGGAAGGAAGCTTGAGGCCGCTTATTCAACTTTGGAGGCTAAACTGGTTGAAAGACTCGTTTTAAGAGAGTACTTACCATTTAAAAGGATAAGGTTCGTCAGGGTAACGGATAAAGATGGAGAAAAACTGGCTTATCCTATCCTAGGTGACTCATCCATGCATAAGCCACTTGTCCTCTCGAACGGCTTCGTCATGGTTCCAGAGATGGTAAGCGAGTTAAGTAGGGGGCAAAAAGTCGAAGTTATGCTGTTTTAATTCTTTTAAGGACCAAACAAATTATTTCGGTAACTAACTCTTACGTCTTAATCCGTACTTTTAATTAACTTATTGAAGGCTATTTTAGATGCTTCAAAAGGATTTATCTCTCTCCTGTACATGCTATCAGCCACGTCCTTCAATTTTCCATTTATTTCCCTGTGCACGTACCTTTCAAACATTTCAGTTAAGAGCTTGACGAATTCCCTTTTTACCTTCTCCTTTTCCTTCAAAACCCACCTATTTGTGGACTTTAGGTATTCTCTATGTTTTTCAAGGCTATCAATGATCTCAGTTATTCCTTTTCCCTCCCTTGCCACTGCCTTTATTACGGGAGGAATCCATCCGTTTTTTTCGACATCCATAAACGTTTTTTTAAGCAAATAGAAAGTTCTTTCGGCTTCTACCATGTCAGCTTTATTCATGACGTATATGTCGCCGATCTCCAAGTATCCTGCCTTAAGAAACTGAATTTCATCTCCAAATTCAGGGGATAAGACCACCATCACTGTATGAGCTATTCTACCTATCTCTAACTCATCCTGACCTACTCCGATTGTTTCAATGATCACTGTGTCTTTGCCATATGCCTCTAATAGATTCACGGCAGAGTAACATGCTCTCGAAACACCGCCTGTTTCCCCTCTTGTCGCCATACTTCTGATATAAATGTTCTTGAACCTGCTAAGTTCACCCATCCTTACCCTGTCACCTAAGAAGGCTCCTCCTGTAAGTTTGCTGGAGGGATCCACAGCTATGATGCCGATGTTCTTCCCTCGAGAAACAAGTTCTTTGGATAATTCCTTGATTAAAGTTGACTTACCGCTTCCTGAGGGGCCAGTTACGCCTAAAACATATGATTTACCTGCGAAAGGAAGTATTTGGGCGATAATTTTCTCAGCTGCTTCAGGGCTGTTCTCAACAGTAGTTATAAGTTTTGAGAGAGCCCTTTCATCTCCTTTCAACATCTTTTTAACCAAGTGACTTAATTCTATTTCTTTTCACCCGATCTCTTCAACTCATCCTTTATGTAGTTAATTATTTCGGATAGAGGGGATCCTGGCCTAAATATTTTTTTTACACCTATTTTCAAGAGTTTTTTAACGTCTTCCTCAGGTATTATTCCTCCCCCAATTACCTTGATGTCTTCCGCCTTCTTTTCCTTCAGGAGCTCGATGACCCTGCTAAAATAATACATGTGAGCCCCTGACAGGATGCTTAAGCCAATAAAATCAACGTCTTCTTGTATGGCTACTTCCACAATTTGTTCAGGCGTGTTCCTTAGGCCGAGGTAGATAACCTCCATACCAGAGTCCCTTAGGGCTCTTGCAATGACTTTTAGGCCCCTATCATGCCCGTTTAGTCCGGGCTTCGCCAGAAGAATTCTAGCGATTTTACCCATAGTTTCACCAACCTTAACTGCAGCATCAACCGGATTAAACACACTCCTTTATATAAGTTAAGTATGGTATGTTTCCTATGTTTTCCTTTCCCCCTCCTCTTTAATAAGTAGGTTAAGAGCTTGGAAAAAAGGATGCGGTGTACTTCCAATGGATCTAGCATTAATTCATCCTCCCAATATCTATGATTTCAGGGAAAAACCCGTTTTCTTCGGCTGTGTAACGGATCTTGTTCCATCTACTGGTTTATTTTAATTTTATCCTGTAGTATTTGTCTCAATAGCTGATTATTTAGAGATACTTTGGTACAAGGTTGATATCAACAACTT
>JAOZGF010000060.1 GCA_027491845.1 Thermoproteota archaeon
CCATCGAACAAATTGTAAGCAGTGTAAGAAGCCATACGTCTTTCTTTTTTAATAAAGACTTGAGTTCATCTGTTTTTATGCTTGCCCCCTCTCTAATATCTGTTTTTTCCCAACCCATAAACCATAAAGTGGCTGTTAATGCAAGAGACCATGATCCCAGCGCGAGGAAAATCCACCTCCAACTCCATTTTAGGTAGAGTAAATGCGTTGTTAAACTTAGACCTGCGAGTTCCCCTACAGGGAAGCCAGCTGAATAAATCCCTGTTGCTTGCCCCGCTTTCTCCCTGAACATTTCCTCAACAATTTTGGCTAAGCAAGGTAACACGACGGCGAAACCTATACCTAAAAAACCGTGAAGTATAAGTAAGGCTATGAAGTTCGTTGCAAAGCCCCTTAGAAAGGCGGATACACTGATGATTGTTAATGAAAGCTTTAAACTGTTCATGAAACCTATTTTATCGGTTAAAAAGCCTAGGGGAATTCTGAAGACGATTATTGCAAGCATGCAAATTGAGAAAACCAGACCGGCTTGGGCATGTGAAACTTTCAGTTCATCCATTATACTTGGTATGAGCAAGGAATAAGAAAAAATTATAAAATGAACGGTAAAAGCTGTTAGGAAGGCCAGCGAAATAACTACAATTTTATTCCTCATGCAACCAAGCCACAAGGCAATTTAAATTTTGGAAAATGAATTTAAGATGAAGGTCAAAGCTAAAACTTAAGAGGATTGGGGAACTAAAAAAAAGGTGATGTTAACCGACATTTTCGTTCCATTGGTTGTAATCGGTTTAGCCGAAGTAGGGGACAAAACCCAGCTTTCAATTCTGGCACTTTCCATGAAAACAAGAAACCGTTTACATCTTTTGATTGGAGCCATAACAGGCTTTCTTTTGGTGGATGGTTTCGCAATAGCTATAGGTTCAGAAGCTGCACATGTCCTTCAACCAACTCTCCTTAAAACCCTGTCAGGCATATTGTTCATTGTTTTCGGAATACTGATGATTAAAGAGAAAAAAACCGGCATGGAAGGGAGAATCGGAGGCGAGGGCTCTTTTTTGCAAGGCTTAACCTTAACCTTTATAGCTGAGTGGGGTGACAAAACACAGCTTGCCTCCTGTCTGTTCTCAATGAAATATAATCCTATTGAAGTCCTCACGGGAGCGATGGCATCCTTAACAGGAGTATCTGCATTATCTATTTATTTAGGTAAAATGATCTCACGTAAAATAAATAGGAGAATAGTGAAAAATATTGCAGCAGCCCTTTTTTTCAGGATAGGGATTTATTCCCTGTTAATTTGAGTGCTTTCACTCCAGCGAAACAGCTTAACTCACATGTTAAACATGGCCATGACGCGAAAGGTTTAAGGTGAAAATCCTTCATTTATTAATTTCTAGTAGCGCTAAGTGAGTTCACTCATAAAAGGAAACCTTGCCTAACACATTTGTTTTAATGAGGTATTAAGTTGTTTCCGTTGTTTTCTTGTCCTAGATGCGGAGAAAAGCTTGAAGTCAAAAGTATTGGTTTGAATTCAGGTTTTTTTATTTCCTGTAAAAAATGTTTACTCTATTATTTTACTTCCGTTTCCCCTAAAACAAAAGAGGAAGCATATAGGGAATTAATAAACCAATACAGTAAAGGTGTGTTTGGAGAAACCAAGACTTTTCAGGAGAAATTAGAAGAGAAAATCAGGAAGTTGAAGGAACTTGTGGAGAGGGAAGGCTTAAACTACAGCGACCTACCGCGATCCATTGAAAGGATAGCTTTAAAACGTGAGGTAGAAATAGTTGACTTCAAGTATTTTAAGCCTGAAAAACCAAGTTATGGGGGAAAGCTAGAGAACATAGGCCTTTCACCAGCCTTAATTCGAGCATTGAAGGATAAAGGAATAAATAGGCTCTACAAGTTTCAGGAGGAAGCCATAAAAAAGATTTTAAAAGGAAAAAACACCCTTATAGTCGCCCCAACTGGAATGGGAAAGACAGAGGCATTTTGTCTCCCTATATTCCATTTGATTTCTCAAGAAAAGCCTTTAAAACCTTTAAAACGTGTTTCAGCGATTTTTACTTACCCAACGAAGGCATTAGGCAGAGACCAGCTCTCAAAACTTAGATACTATTCCTCCTACGTTAATGTTTCAGTTGAGGTTTTCGACGGAGACACTAGTAGTTCAAAGAGAAAGAAAATAATTTCTAGTCCCCCTGACGTTATCATAACAAATTTTGACGTGCTGCATTACCACTTAAGTGAAAGAACAAGTTTTTCAAGGACATTGCAACATGCAAGGTTTGTTGTTTTGGATGAAATACACCAGTACACTGGGGCGTTTGGGTCAAATGTCTACT
>JAOZGF010000064.1 GCA_027491845.1 Thermoproteota archaeon
TAGGGCTAGAATTGACACTATAATGAGCAGGATTGAGTGCTTGAATCCTGCTGCCACATGTTCTTCAGCTATTTTCCCAGCAACCAGGCCCATTATGTATACGTTCAGTATTAGGGGGGTAACAAATATTGTTATGAAGCTTTCGTAACCAAGTGAAATTCCCTTAGCTGTTTTAAAGATGGATGACACTAGTCCAAGCAACATGACGGATGATACTATGAGTACTCCGGCCCCTATATATGGCACTATCATGAGGGGTCTTAACAGGCTTTTTTTCTCGTTTTCCACGTCGTTAACCATTTCGGAGAACCTTGCAAGGGTTTCTAATGTTTCAGGCGATCCTCCTCCCAAGTCTATTGCGTCAACTAATATGTACAGGCTTATGAGGGTAAGCCAGCTTTTAACTGTTGAAGCGAAGGACTCGTAAACCTTTCTGAGAGATATCCCCCAGGAAAGTTGGGAGGCCATTTTTCTTATTCTCCAGCTTAAACCACTATAGTCTCTGTCAACAAGGTTCATGATGCATTTTTCAGGTGACAAACCCGCCTTCCTTGCCTCTACAAGGTCTCTCAGGAGATAAGAAATTTTTTCTTCACACATGCTTTTTTCCTTTGCATATTTGTGGTAAGAGATTGCTGGGAGGAGGGTTGAAGCGATAAGGATTAATCCTAAGGAGAGAGGTATCTTTGAACCTGGACCTAGCCCCATTAGCTTAAGTAAGTTATCTAGGGCTTGATTGTAATAGGAAAACAAGGGGAAACCTGCTAAGGCAGGTATGTATTTCGTTAACACTGAGGAGAGGAGGAAAAAGGTTAATCCAACGCTCATGGTTATGGCGTAGATTTTGTAGTATCTCCATTCTTCAGCTGGATATTTAGGTTGGAGGAGGTCTCCCAGGTAAATGAAAAACATGGATAGCATGGGGGTTATGATGTAGGCGAAAAGTGAGAAACCAGCTGCTCCTCCGAAGAATGGGACTGGGACGGGGAGGGCTTGACTTACGATGAACATTGAGTAGAAACCAAGAGAAAGTAGAACGGAAATAGCTATGTATCCTTCCATTGCGAGACCTAGTTTTTCACCTATTGCTTTCAAGTCACTTATCCTTCTTAGGAAAAGCCTTTCAGTTTGCCTGAGTAAGTAGTGAAGGAAGTCTCCTCCTGTTCTCACGGCTGAAGTGTAGCCGTAGAGGAGTTCTTGGTATTCATCGGAAGGAATAATCCTTGCCGTATCTTCTATCGCTGTTAAGGGATCTTTACCGAAGACGTCTACGTCCATAACCATTCTCCTGGATGCTTTCCCTAGGTTGGGCAGCAGCGGGTTGTCCTTTATCCTTCTCATGGCTTCATAGGGAGATATTCCTCCAGTTGCTAGGACAGAGATGTATGCTGCTGCAAAGGGGACTTCGGTGCCCAAGGCAGATTTCCTGCTGTAGGCGAGGACTTTAGGGTAGTATATGAACATGAAAAGGGTAATTATGGGGAACAAAATGATGATTAAAATCATTAAGCCCATTGAACCCGTGCTAATGGGTAGGTTGAAGAAGGAGTAGCTGAGGAGGAGGACTGTAGCCAGGACTCCTGAGACCATGGAAACTATTATGACTGACAGGACAGTGTAGGATGCGTATGCTAAGGGGTAAATTCTGATGTCCGCTGATTTTAAATCTTCAGCTAAGCCTTTAAACTTCTCTAGCAAGATAGCTCCTTGAGATCTAAATAGCTTATATGCAATTCCTTTAAGACTCAAGCGAGCACCAACAAAATTGTAAGCTATTAACCATTGTGTTAAGGTTCCTTCGCTTTCCATTCTTATTTTTAATAAGTAAACGTATTTAAACTTATTATTTAAAACTGTTTAAAACCCGTCAAACAAATTCAGGTGAAGATAAGCTATGTTCAATTTGTTTGGTTTTAATGGTTTTAATGGTCTTAGTGTGTTTCTTTCACTGTTTTTTTTATTGATAGCGTCTTACTTCGACCTTGTTAAGAGGGAAGTAGATGATTCGATTTGGGTCATAGGAATAGTTATAGGAGTCTTTATCAACGTTTATCGTTTCATGTTTGAGTTCAGTGTTTTGTCATTGGCTTATTTTTTATGCGGGATATTTTTTTCCTTTGTTTTGGGCATGGCGATGTTTTACTCTAATTTTTTTGGAGGGGCTGATGCGAAAGCTTTAATTTTTCTGGCGGTAATGCTGCCTCAGCCGCCGTTCAACATCTCCATGGTGGTTCCCTTCTTTTTTGTTTCAGTGTTTAATAATGCACTAGTTCTAAGTTTAACCTTGCCCATCGCCCTTTTCTCCATAAATGTTGTCAGGCTGTTGAGGGACAGAGATAAACTGTTTTCTTCTGTTGAAGTAGGACTTATGAAACGTGTGCTTTTAATGTTTTTAGGCCTTAAAGCCACTATCCAAACCATTCGAACGAAGCACTTGATTTTGCTTGAAGAAATAGATGAAAGCGTAAAATATGGGGATTTCAGGAAGGACGTTAAAAGAAAGGTTAGGTTATTGAGGGGCATAGAAAACCCTGATTTAGAAGAGTTCGAAAAACTTGTGGCAAAAAATTTGGTGGAGAACTCGTT
>JAOZGF010000011.1 GCA_027491845.1 Thermoproteota archaeon
CTCAGTCGAGGGACAAAATTTTATCTCTGGAGAAGGAATATTATGTCACAACAGTGACCCTTATGGTTTCTATATTGCAAGCGTTTATAAAAGAGGATCGATAGCGCTTTCTTTTGACACACCACGTTTAGCCACCAAAAACGCCAGACTACTTGGACTACTTCCATCAGACCTTGACAAATATGGTGTCCCACAGTACGCACGTCTTAAAATGAGTGAAAGTGACCTGAAAAGACTGCAAGAAGTGAAAAAATATCCCTGGTTCCAAAAGGATTCCTACCAAAAAGAGTTTGAAATCATGGAGAAAACAGGACAAAAAGCCGAACTACAAGCTCTATGCTCAAAAAACATCACTTACATCTCGGATGTATACCTCCCACGAAAAATAAAAGAAGAAGACTGGCTTGAATAACTTTAAGCCCTAAAAACCAGGCTTTTCACGATGATTAACTAAACCCTTACACTCCAACGTATGCGTGGTTGAAAGAGAAGATTTTTTAAATGATGAAATAGAAACTAAAGATCATACAACATATAACGAACCCTAAATACTTCCTATTGTTACTCTTTCTAAGGTGATTTGTTGAAAATAGCTGCAGTAGGTGATTTCCACATTCCATCGAGGGCTAAGAACTGTCCAGAACAACTTAAAAAGAAACTGATAAAGGAAAAACCTGACCTGATCCTTTGCACGGGGGATTTAACCATCGGGGAAGTTTTCCAAAACCTTTCCGAAATAGCTCACACAATCGTCGTGAAGGGAAACATGGACAAAATCAATTTTGACAGGGAGTATAAAGGGGAGTTTGAAGGGGTAAAAATAGGCTTAATCCATGGTGACGTCGTTTCACCAACTGGCATAAAGAAAAAACTCCTTAAGATAGCCACTAAAATGGGGGTAAACGTCTTAATTTACGGGCATACACATCTCTCCTCTGTAAACTATTGGAATAAAAAGAAAATTGTCTTAATAAACCCAGGGAGCTTCACTGGAGCTTGGTCTGAGAAGATGAAATCCATTGTGCCATCCTTCACCCTCTTAAAAATAGAAAATCCATCCCTAACAGTTACACTAAACTACATATCTCCGTCGGATAGAGATAGCGTAAAGGAAGAAAAAAAGTCATTTCAAGTTGGACGGAAGTAACAATTTATCCTAAAATGATTAAAAGGAAAACAACATGATGGAAAAAACAAAAACGTCAGAGAAAACAATAGAGGAAGTTACAAGGGCTGAGGAAGTTAAACCTAACTCTTTTGTCCAAGTAAGTTACGTTGAAAGGGACGATTCAGGAAAAGTCATAGATACGAACATTGAGGAAATAGCGAAAAAAGAAGGAATACATGACCCCGAAAAAAAATATTCTCCCAAACTTATAATAATGAATGAAGACCCCATATTGAAGGGGCTAAGCGAGGCCTTAATTGGGATGAAGGAGGGGGAAAGCAAGGAGGTAACTATTCCACCTGAAAAAGCCTATGGCCAGAAGAAACCTGAAAACATTAGGACTTTCCTAACAAGGAGATTCGCTAAACAGGGAATCAACCTTTATCCAGGCCTGAAAATAGAAGTGGGGGGAAGGATGGGTACAGTTAAATCCATTGGGGCTGGAAGGGTTAGAATAGACTTTAATCATCCATTAGCAGGTAAAACCATAAGGTACTACGTTAAAGTAGATAAGGTATACGTGGAGGACGTTGACAAAATAAAACTATTGTTCGAGCGTGTCTTCAACGAATTCCCTGGCGAAAAAGCCGTGAAGAAAAAGAAGAAAACCGTTGAAATAAAAATACCTGAGAAACTTGTTAGAGACGAAAGAACTCTGCAGAAAAAAATAGTTTTGACTTCTTTATTAAAGAAGCATGTCCCCAACATAGGAAAAGTTGTTTTTATAGAGGAATTCTCCCGTTGAAGAACTAGGTTAAAGCCACCTTACATGCTACAGGCGAAAAACCCAATCTGCATTTTTTTATCCTACCAATTACCTCAAGAACTTTGCAAGCGTCACTGCTCTTTAATCCAGGTGGATTGCAAAGAAAATAGTTTTCACAATAATAGAACTCACAGTTTGGAAGTAAGCATCTGACGATCGTCTCTTTATAAACGTTTTTTTGGCTTAAAGCAACTTCAAGCGGGGAAGTCTCAACCGAAACAACCCTCACCTTCTCATCATGAAAAAAACAATTGAAGAATTTATCTTTAACCCTGACCACCCTGTAAATCCTTCCTATTTTCAAGTTTTCCTGACAAATATAGACATATTTACACCTATCTTTGAAGGGGCAGCCTCCTAGGAAAAGGAATTCCACATTAACTTTGGCGAGAAAAACAGAAACTAAAGTTTCAACCATTCCGTCCACGGCAGTAACTCCATATTAAAACATAAGGTTTCAATGCTTGTTGAGAGAATGGCTGAGCTGAAACTTCTAAGCACCGTGTTCGTAGAAAAAAATTAAAGCAAAAGATTTATATTGTTTTCCCATCATAAAATCAACTCGGACGAAAAGCGTTTCATGTCTTCTTTTCCATGACCTGCAAGATAGCGTGGATTACTGGTTTTCTAAAAGCATAAAAAAGCAAGTTAAGGTAGGTTAAGTGCACCTAAATGTTGAGGAGCTCTTGTTCAAAGGAACAACGACAATAGGGATTAGGACTGACAATGGAACAGTCCTAGCAGCTGATAAGAGAGCTTCAACAGGAACATTTGTAGCCAGCAAACGCGCTAATAAGATCTTGAAAATAAATGATAGGATATTGGTCACAATATCAGGCCTCGTTGCAGACGCCCAAACACTTGTAAAAATAGTTCGTCTTTACTCTAACCTTTACAGTATGGAGTCAAACTCTGAAATAAGTGTCAGGGGGGTTGCTAAACTCCTTTCAAACATTCTGTTCTACGCCCGACCACAGTTTTTCATAACTCAATTGATAGTCGGGGGCAGGGAGAGAACAGGTTTTAAGTTGTTTA
>JAOZGF010000076.1 GCA_027491845.1 Thermoproteota archaeon
ATTTCTTTTTTTTTAACTATAACTAGCCCTAAATTGCTGTGATTGTTCTTTTACATTGTTAAGCCTTTAACAATTTCATCTACTCTTTCAAACCTGTTTCTTAACATCTAAAGTTTCGGAGGTCGCAGGTTAACGGCAATCCTAGCTTCACATGGTTTGTTTTCACTGTTGTTGTTATTGAAAACAAATTTGGATGTTTCTTCCCAATAAGGTTAAGGTAAAAGCCATTAAAGTTTTTCGCCAGTGAAGGAGTCAATAACGTTAATTTAAGAAAGCCAATGTTTTCCTCTCTCCTTAACAGGTATAACAGGCCTCGTTTCAGGAGTTGTCAGGTAAAATTCACCTGGCTTTCCTGTTGTAAGTAAAACAACCCTTTCAAGGAAACCTTGCAGCTGAGGTTGGCGGTATCTTCCTGTTTTTAATCAGGTTTCCCTGTGTAAAGTAAAGCAAGTAAGAATGAAATGAAAATCATTACCTGGCAAAGAGAAGGTGTGCGAAAATGCTTCACGGGCAACAGGCCACCACACTTTTAAAATTAAAGTCTTTTAGAGGTTGTCTAGGTGAACAATAAAGCTTCTGCTATGGTTGATTGTAATGTTTCTTGTCGGCGACGCACATTCCCATGTTAATCCTATGAGGGGAATTGGACCTGAGAGACTAGCTAGAAAATTTAAGGAGTCAGGCGGATGGTTTATATCTGTTGTTTCCCTTCTTTCGTGGAGTTACAAGTCTTTAGCCCTTCAAGTAAAGGATTACTTGGAGGTTTTTAAGGAAAACATAAGTGCTTCAAAGATAATTAAGAGGAACGGTGTTGAGGGAGCAGCAATAATAGGCGTGCACCCAGCTGAAATAGTAACACTGCTGAAACATGGTTTAGAGAGGGAAAAAGTAGAAGAACTTGTTTTAGGTGCATATAGTCAAGCTTCAAAACTTGTAGAGGAGGGCGAGGCCAAAGGACTAGGTGAAGTGGGCAGACCACATTTCCCAGCTTCAAAAACCGCTTTAGACCTTTGCAACAAAGTGTTCAATAAGGTTCTTGAAATGTCTCATGATTTAGACTGCATAGTCCACATTCACGTGGAAAGGGGAGGTTTAAAAACAATAGTGGACGTAGCGGAGAGATGTAGGAAGAAGGGGGTTAAAAAAGCCTTACTTCACCACGCGGATCCAAGACATTGGAAAACAGCTTTAAGTTACGGATTAAAGATTTCCATTCCAGCTAGAACCCGTGATTTGATGGAAGTCTTTAGAGTTAAGGACAATTTTGGAATAAAAGGACTAATGATCGAATCCGATTTCCTAGATGATCCTCGACGTCCTGGGGCAGTTGTAGCTCCATGGGCTATTAAAAGAAACTTTGAAAAGCTAGTTGTCAAGGGGTTGATAACTGAAAAAGACGCTGAAAAAGTTTTAATCCAAAACATCTCTAATTTCTACAGCGTGTCGTTGCCTTAACTCCAGATTGAAAAATTATTAAAAAAAATATTAGTAAAGAGGTTAAGGCGCTTTTTCCCGCTTCTTCACTGGAAGATTAATGACAACTTCCTTCTGTTATCGCAAAGACATTTAAGTTTAAGGTCTCACTATGATTCATGCATCTTTTTTCAGGAAGATTTAATGGACAATTTGTTGAGAAGCTTGTTTAAGGGGAGTGCAGGCTGTTGGATTACGGGGAAATGCATTTTGAAGAGGCGCCTAAAATAATCGTTGATCCACCTGGGCCAAAGGCGAAAAAGCTTTTGGAAGAACAAAGGAACTATGAGAGTAACGCAGTCCTATATCCACTGTCGCTACCGTTTGTTCCTTATGAGGCCAAGGGCGCCACTGTTAAAGACGTGGACGGAAACATTTACCTTGACTTTTTTGCAGGAATTTCAGTTCTCAATGTAGGCCACTCTAACCCCTATGTCCTGAAAGCATTAAGCGGTCAAGCTGAAAAACTAATTCACACGCTTGATTTTCCAACCCATGCAAGGGTTAAACTTGCAAGGAAATTATTTGAAATAGCCCCTGGAAAACTGAAGGGAAACTGTAAGGTATTGTTTGGGGGGCCGACAGGGTCGGATGCAGTTGAGGGAGCTGTAAAACTTGTTAAGCACCATACAGGGAGAAACCTCATTGTGGCCTTTGAAGGAAGTTATCACGGGCAAACATCCATGTCCCTAGCTCTTTCCAGCACGGTTAAGTATAAGGAGGAATTCGTCCCTCTTGCGCCTGAAGCCCACTTTCTTCCCTACGCTTATTGTTACAGGTGCGCGTTTAACCTGAGTTATCCTGAATGCGGCTTGTATTGTGCACAGAACCTCGAAAGAATTTTAAACGATCCCTATTCAGGCTTAACCAAGCCTGCAGCAGTTATCATCGAGCCCATTCAAGGTGAAGGGGGAATAATAGTTCCACCTGAAGGTTATCTTCAAAGAATAAGGGAAATCTGCAGTGAAAACAATGTATTACTCATAGTTGACGAAATCCAGGCTGGAATGGGGAGAACAGGTAAGATGTTTGCCTGTGAACACTGGAACGTGACGCCTGACATCGTTACCTTCGCAAAAGCAGTAGGGGGAATAGGTTTGCCGCTGGCTGGAATCCTTTTCAAACGTGAACTGGACACATGGGGACCTGGCTCGCACGTCGGCACCTTCAGGGGAAATGTTGCAGCAATGGCAGCAGGTTTGGCCTCCATAGAGTTCATGGAAAAAAACAAGGTACTCTCGCACGTCGATAAAATGGGTGAAAAAATAATTAAACGCTTAAACGAGTTATCCGAGGAAACAGATAAAATCGGGGAGGTTAGAGGGAAGGGATTAATGATCGGAGTAGAATTCGTTAAGGAGAGGGATTCAAAGGAACCTGATGAAGAAACCGTGAAAAAAATTCAACTGGAGTGCTTTAAAAGGGGATTAATAGTGTGGAAGGCAGGTCATTTCTCTAACATCATAAGGTTCCTTCCACCGCTAATAGTCACTGAAGAACAAATTGAGAGGGCCATGGAAATCTTTTGTGAGGTAACTCTAAGTCACACCACGAAGTGAAGAAATAAAATAAAAGCCATCTATCCTTTTTTAAAGGTCATGAAATGCAAGGGCAAGGCCTCCAAATTATGGAAAACAAGAATCGAAACACGCCGATGGTCGCTGTGGATGCGGTTGTTATCGGCGAAGACAAATCAGTTTTACTTGTAAAGAGAAGTAATCCTCCATTTAAAGATTACTGGTCTCTCCCTGGCGGATTTGTCGAGTATGGTGAAACCGCTGAAGAAGCTGTTAAGAGGGAAGTGAGGGAAGAAACGGGGTTGGAAATTAAGCCAATTAAACTGATAGGAGTTTACTCAGATCCCAAGAGGGATCCGAGGGGGCATGTGATCAGCATAGCCTTCCTCGCTAAAGTCGTGGGAGGAAAAGTAACTGTATCACCTGAAACAAGAGAAATAAGAAGGTTCAGGGTTCTGCCAGCGAAAATAGCCTTCGACCATCTCCTCATAATTAAAGACGCCCTTAAACTCCACAAGAAAAAAAAATAGGTAAAAATTAGGAATTAGTGGTGAAGTTGAACGAGTTTGACCTGGTTGTTAGGCGTTCCAGAATCCCTCAGTTAAGGAAGTTGGTTGACATTGGGGTTAGAGACGGGAAAATAGTTAAGATTTCGAAGAAATTAGGGAAGGGAGAAATTAACATAGATGCTTCAGGCAATCTGGTTACAGAATCCTTCGTTAACCCACATATCCACATGTGCAAGGTCTACACGTTCAAGGAAACAGGGGAGGAAGCCCTAAAAAAATATCAGGGCAAGAAAATGGCTGAGTCCATGAGGGCTATTGAGTTTGCATCCCGGGTTAAGGAGAACTACAGGGAAGACTGGATATATAAAAACGCTGAAAGAGCATTGTTAGAAGGACTAAAGCACGGGGTTCTTCACATGAGGGCCTTTGTGGACACGGACACCAAGGCAAGGCTTGAAGGGATAAAGGCATTGTTAAAGCTAAGAGAGAAATATAAAGGCATTATCCAACTACAGATTGTTGCTTTCCCTCAAGATGGGGTCTTAAGAGATGAAGGAAGCGAAGAATACGTTTTGAAAGCCATTGAAATGGGCGTGGACGTTGTAGGAGGGATTCCATGGATAGAATACACTAAGGAAGACATGGAAAACCATATTGACAAGATGTTTAGAATCGCTAAAAAATACGGTAGAGACATAGCCATGCTGGTTGATGACTGTGGAGACCCATCACTTCGAACAACAGAAATGCTGGCTGTTAAAACCCTCAAGGAAAAGTGGGTTGGCAAAGTG
>JAOZGF010000079.1 GCA_027491845.1 Thermoproteota archaeon
CAATGTTAGGGGCGGCTTTCCCTCTTTTAAAGCCGATATTTTCCCATTAAAGGTTAAACAGGTTGGTTTATCGCTTATCTCAGATCTCTCAAATAATCTTCCCATGCTAAATAATGAGTAAAAACTATTCATGACAAAGGGCATCATGCATATTAAACATATTACTTCGAGTTTAGAAAGCATGGAGATGGCTCCAATTGTCGCTCCAACCATTAGGGATCCAATGTTGCCTGTGAAGAGCCTTGATGGGTACTTGTTATATTTGAAATAACTTATTAATGCAGCCATTAACGGTAAGGTTAAAATGAAAGTGTCGAGATTGTTTCCTTTCACTAATCCTATTAGGGATAAAGAAGATAGCACGATAAGCGATGTGGTTGGCAGGACTCCGTTTAAAACATCAAGCATGTTAACTGTGTTTGCCATTACTGTTATGTAGGCTGGTGCAAGAACCCTATACAATATTGTTGTACGTGTTAGTCCTATTACGGGTAATATGAACGTAGGCTTAATTTCTTTCGTAAAAAAAAGCGGTAGGGAAGCTATTGCAGGCATAAAGGCCTTTTCCTTTGCGTTTAACTTGAACAGATCATCAATTAACCCAACTATCCCTGCTGTAACTGCAACGAAGAAGACGAGAAGGTAACTATTGGCCTTGTCAGGGAAAAAGAAATAACTTATGGTGATTCCTGCCGTGAACAACGTTAGGATTATTATTCCCCCCATTTCAGGGACCTTTGGTTTCTCCTTTTTCTGAACGTCTATTCCAACTATGTTTTTCTCTTTTGCTTTTTTGATGTAAATCGGGAATAGGATTTCCCCTAGGACTATCACTGTTAAAGTCAATGAAATGCAATATGTCACTGTTAACAAGAAGTTTTCCAAGGTGTTCACCGAAATTTAACCTTAACTTAAAAGGGTTGTGAGAATTAAAAGTTTAAGGTAATGAATTCAACACTGACATGTTTTTGTTTGGTTCTAATTAAAATGGGTGAAATTTATGTTTGTGTGTGAGGTGGACTGTAAGTGTTTATTCTCTATCTACTTTTATTCTTCCTTTTAGCTTTCCTTCCCAGTTACTTTATAATTAAGCTTTTAATCAAAAAGCCTCTCACCAGTAGAGTTTCAGCTGAAGACATTCACAAGAGAAACAGGGTAATTGTTTGTTCGCATGGCGGAATAATTTTATCCTTAACCCTCTTTCCTTTGCTGCCTATGCTATTTAATTTGTTTTCTTTCCCATCAAAAATGTATTTCCTTCTGGTGACAGTCTCCTGTTCATTATTTATAGGCATATTGGATGACTTCATTGGCTTGAGCAAGCTTCTAAAGGTTTCATTAGGTTTCGTGGTGTTTTTCCCCTTCCTATGTTTAATGGAGCATTTCCAACTCAATTTTTTTTTCTTTCATTGTGAATCACGTTTGCTGTGGTTTATTGTTTACCTCTTTACTTGTGTGTTTATTCTTAACTCTGTCAACATGTTAGCTGGCTTTAATGGGTTAGAGGCCGGGTTAAGTTTCATCATAATTTCTTCACTTGCTTTTAACGCATTTGCCAGATCATTTTTTGACGCAGCATTGGCTTGTGCATTCTTTTTAGGTTTGCTAGCCGGTTTTCTTAGGTTCAATTGGTTTCCCTCAAAGGTTTTCCCCGGGAATTCCGGTACCTTTCTTTTCGGAGGCTTCATTGCCGCGATTTTAGCATATACCAATTCGTTTTTCCCTTGCATTCTTCTCTTCACACCGCACCTTGTGGATTTTATTTTAAAATTAAGGGTTGGTTTAGAAACAAGAAAAATGGAGGGTGCAAGGATTAGTAATGAAAACGTTCTCGTCCCTCCTTCTTATGTTTCTTTCTCTTCAATTGTCATGAAGGTTTTTAAGCCTAGTGAGGAAAAACTTGTAATAATCATGCTTCTAATAGAGTTCTTTTTCTTTCTCTTATCCATTGCTTTGGTTTGAGGTTCTCTAGATAAGAAAACTTTTTTAAGAAACATCCTCTTAAAACATAAAGTAGTTTGTAGAGTTGTAGCCCCGTGGTGTAGCGGACAAGCATAGCGGGCTTTGGACCCGTTGACCTGGGTTCGAATCCCAGCGGGGCTACTATTTGGGCCCGTGGCTCAGGGGATGGAGCGCTCGCCTTATATGTGCCTTTTAGGCGCATTTTACTTGGAGGCGCCCCGAACATTTTGAGAAAGCGAGAGGTCGCGGGTTCGAATCCCGCCGGGCCCATTTTTTCTGTTTGAACCAGATGTCTTTCCCTGGTTAGGTTTTGCATGTTAACCTTTGAGTAACCTTTTTAAGTAACAGGAGCTTATCCTTTTATTGGTGTTTGCCAGTTAAAAACGGTTTATTTGAGAAGCGGGGTGGGGGAGCCTGGTTACCCCGCGGGGCTCATAAGCGTTCTGTTGCTCAGAAACCCCGAGATCGGTGGTTCAAATCCACCCCCCGCTACTTTTTTCTTTGTTTTCATGTGGAGAAGCCTTGATTAGTGATGCGGTAATGTGGAAGAACGTCTGGTTTAAACGTTTGACAGATCCTAAAGTGAAGAATCCTGTTTTGATTGAGGGATTGCCAGGTATTGGCTACGTTGGAAAGATAGCTGCAGACTATCTTGTTAAAGTGTTGAACGCGAAAAAGATAACTGAGGTGTACTCTTTTCACTTTTATGATCAGGTTATTGTTGGGGATGACGGGGTTTGCAGGCTTCCTAGAAACGAACTTTACCAGGGAAGGTGGGGTGGAAGAGATGTTTTAATTCTTGTGGGGGATTCTCAGCCACCCATATCTGACCTTGAAGGACACTACTTGGTTTTTAAGGAAATCTTTAATTACTCAGTGTCTTTGGGGTGTAAACTGATAGTGACTTTAGGCGGCTTCCAGGATGCCCAGGTGAGGATAAAACCTAAGGTTTACGTTGCTTGCACAAACGATAACTTACTAAAGAAACTTGTTTCTGTGGAAAACATAACTTTGGATAGGGGCGGGCAGGGAAGAATATTTGGCGCAGCAGGCCTCCTGTTGGCTTTGGCACAACTGGAGAACATGGATGGCTTCAGCCTACTGGGTACGACGCTCGGCACGCTTGAGGATTATTTAGCAGCATATCACGTTCTAGCTGCCCTATCTAAGATCCTTTCTTTACCGTTAGACCTGTCAGGTCTTGAAGAAAAGAAAAATAGGACGCAAAGTTTTCTTTTGGATGTAAAGAGAAGGAGAAAGGACTACTTAGAAAGAATTGAAGAACCCAAACCTCCTGAGTACATAGGTTGAGAATCCCTTTTTAATTTCCCTGACCTGTAACGTTACTTTGTTATTTCTTCGAAGGCAACCACGGTCTGGGTTGACTTAACCCCTTCGATTGTTCGCAACTTATTTATAACGATTTCTTTGAGTTCCTCCCTTGAATTTACCTTTAGTTTGACGATTATGTCGTAAACACCTGTTACAATATATCCTTCCTTTACAAACTTATTCTTAATAAGTTCGTTCAGTATCCTGTCTTCCCTTCCCAGTTCAACCTGCATTAACACGAAAGCGGTTATCAATGAAAGCACCTTTAAGGTGTTTTAAGGATTTTGATGGCCTGCCAGCCGTAATCCGTCTTCTGTAAACGGGCGCATTCGACTAAGCGGGAAACCAGGCCTTCAACGTAGAAGCTCATTAGGCCTCTTTCCCCTTAGACTTCAAGCACTGCCGTTTCACCAGATCCACCACCCTCTTCAACGCATGGAGCGTATCACTTTCATTGGATGATGGGTGTATCGTTTCTGTGCAGGAGGAGGTTTCTCAACCTGCGCCTTACGGCACCTTGAATCTACGTGCGTCGACGGGTTTCCTCAGCCAATTGGCCGTTGGCGCCCGGCTGGCTGGCCTAACCCGGCATAGGCTTCTGCGATTAGCTAGGGACAGGGGGTCGAGGTATTGGGGGCAGCAGGCTCAAGCGGTCGCCTCATAGAGGCTTCCACCTTACACCTCTGCTCCATCACACGGGTCTTCTACCCGCCCTCTCCTCCCTTGAGGAAAAAGGAGCTGTCACCAGCCCCTAACTCAAGGGACTGACCGTCTCTTTTTGCGGCCCGCTTCGAGCTTAGATGCTTTCAGCTCTTATCGGTTGCGGCGTAGCTGCCCGGCCTGCCTTTTGACAGCCGGTACACCAGAGGCCGCGGCGTCCTGTTCCTTTCGTACTAGGGACACCTTCCGCTCAGACGGTCAACATGCCCGACAGATAGAATCCGAGCTGGCTCACGACGCTCTGAACCCAGCTCACGTTTCCCTTTAATAGGCGAGCATCCTCACCCTTGAGGGCTGCTGCACCCTCAGGTTGGGAAGTGCCGACGACGAGGAAGCAAGCCGCGGGGTCGATGGGGACTCTCGCCCGCGACGACTCCGTTACCCCTGAGGTAACTTTTCTGTCACATCCAACCCCCATTAGAGGGGTATGGATGATCGCTAGGCCCGGCTTTCACCTCTGAATCCCTCACTGTGCAGGATTCAGTCAGACCAGCTTTTGGCCTTGCCCTCTACGGCGGGTTTCCGTCCCGCCTGAGCTGGTCTTTGGGCGCCCTCGATACCTTTTCGAGGGCGTGCCGCCCCAGCCAAACTGCCCATCTGGCCTTGTCCGAGTTTCCTCGTTAGCGACACAATTGCGGAAGGATGGTGTTCCATTGGCGCCTTTGAAGGCTCCGCGAAGCCTTCTTCATCAGCTCCCATCTACTCTCTGCATCCGCAATCATGTCGCAGGGCCAGACTGCAGTAAAGCTCTACAGGGTCTTCTCTTCCCGTCGGGCATCCCTGGGCTTTTCACCAGGGCGCGGGTTCACCAGGTGCTAGGCAGGGACAGCGGGGACCTCGTTGGTCCGTTCATGCACGTCGATTTTTAATCGACAAGGCATTTGGCTACCTTCAGAGGGTCACGGTTACCCCCGGCGTTTACCAGCCCTTCAACCGGTTGAACCCGGTTTTCAGGTACTGGCACTGGCCAGGATTCAGCCCCCATACACACCCTTTCGGGCTAGCGGGGACCTATGTTTTTGTTAAACAGTCGGGTCCCCCTTGTCACTGCGACCTAGTCTCCTATGTCGACATAGGAGACTAGGCACCCCTTCTCCCGAAGTTACGGGGCTAATTTGCCGAGTTCCCTTGCCTAGCTTCTCCTGACAGGCCTTAGGCTTCTCACCCAGGGGCACCTGTGTTGGTTCTCGGTACCGCCGCAGGGAATCCTTTCCCATCCCCTTTTCAAGGGTTCCGAGGATTTGCCGAAGCACCCTCAAGTGGGCGCCTCTTCACACCTTCCACTGGTTCTCGCCATTACGGCACTCCCCAGTGTTCGATGCTTGACCGAGCGTGCCCGGTCGGCCTACCTCGAAACGTCGGGGATAGGACTTGCGTCACCGCACGTATCCCTGCGGTAGCAGAATATTAACTGCTTTCCCTTTCGGCCTCCTCTGGTTGAGGGAGGCCTTAGGGCGGACTAACCACCGGTTGACGAAGCATTGCCGGTGAAACCTTGCCCTTTCGGCCGCCAGGATTCTCACCTGGCTTTGCTGCTACTACCGCCCGGATTTTCATTTCAGGCCGGTCCACTGGTTCTCACGAACCAGCTTCTACCCAGCCTGAACGCCTCCCTACCAACACGTGCGTTACGCACGTGTTCTGGGGTATCGGCAGCTGGTTTAAGCCCCGTCCATTTTCAGGGCCCTCAGCCTCGGTGGGTAAGCTGTTACGCACTTCTTAGAGGATGGCTGCTTCTAAGCCTACCTCCCCACTGTTTTAGGCTGAGGACGCCTTTTGGATTTCTACACTTAACCAGCATTTAGGGGCCTTAACCCCAGGCTGGGTTGTTCCCCTTTCGGCTTGAGAGCTTACCCCTCAAAACCCAACTCCAGCCATCTACGGCGCTGCAGGATTCGGAGTTTGAAGAGACAGCGAGGTCAGAGACCCCGACAGCCTCATCAGTGCTCTACCCCTGCAGCAACCTCCTGCTGGGCTAGCCTGCGGGC
>JAOZGF010000092.1 GCA_027491845.1 Thermoproteota archaeon
CTGCCTGACTACAGAGGGAAAGAGGTGCTGGCGAGGATAATCGAGATATAGATAAGAGAGCCTTCAACTGATGCGGTGGTCGAGTTTTAAGGCTAAAATTCTTTCTCTCCTTTCAGGAGCAGGATCATCAGCTGCCTTCGTGATAGTTCCACTCCTAGCTGAGAGCTTAAATATAAATTATTTCGAGTTAGGGTTAATAGGTACAATATATGGTTTTTCAAGTCTTGTTTCACCCTACTTCTTTGGAAGACTATCAGACATCACGGGAAAAAGGAAAGTCTTCGTTGAAACAGGCTTCCTGCTTTCAGCCGTTACCTTCTTTTTACACTCATACGCCTACGACTTTCTAACCCTAACGGCTGTAAGAGTTGCCTCTGGCTTTTCAATTGGAATATTTACTCCCTCATTGATTGCATATGTTTCCCAAACAGAGGAATATAAGAATGAGTTAGGCATGTTCAGTGCACTAGGCTCACTTGGCTGGCTAATAGGCTTCCTTATCCCGAGTATTTTTAAAGAATATAGCTTCATCTTCATCGCTTCAAGCCTGTTCTTCTTAACAGGCTTTTTCGCTGCAATTTCTCTTGAAAAAAGGGAGGCAAAAAGCTTAACGATTCAGCTTGTCCCCACGGGGCTTTTAAAGAAAAACATGCAAATTTACTTGCCCTATTTTTTAAGGCATACTGGTGCGAGCGCTATATGGTTAATTTTTCCCTTATTCCTTAAAGAACTTGGAATAAACATTTTCTGGATAGGAATAATATTTGCAATCAACCCGTTCACCCAGTTCTTCATCATGAACGCGGTTCCACACCTAAGTAAGAAGATTAGCGAGGTGAACATCGTAAGGATAGGATTAATCCTATCAGTGGCGGTCTTCATCCAATACTCACTTTCAAGGGGGATCACAGAATTCTTATTGGTTCAAATGGTCTTAGGGGTCTCGTGGAGCATGCTCTATGTAGGATCAATTATTTATTTGGTCAGTAAAAACATTGAGAAAGCCACGTCAACCGGAATCCTGAACTCAGTGATAAACTTGTCCTCAACAATCGGGCCAATGTTTGGAGGGATTATCTCAAGCCTCTACAGCTTCCGACATGTAATGTGGTTTGCAGCAGCATTAACAGCAATAGCGCTTCCAACAACCTTCCTGAAAGAAAGAAAACAAGATTAAAAGAACTAAACACTAACCCAAGAGGACGTTTCTTGGCAGCATAAAATCCAAAAAACATTTTACAGCGTTTCAAACAGATCAAATTGGACTCTGGCCTACTCCCTTATCAAGGACCTCTTTAAGTTCCCTCGGTCCCCTCACCAACTTTACACCTTGCCTCTCAGCATACCTTAGAACTTCTTCAGGGATAATCCCTGACCTCGAGTAAACAATTAGGAGATCAGGTTTTTTACCTAAGAGGTCCTTTATAGCCCCCATCCCGTTTTTAAGCTGCACAATATCCTCTATCTTAGGAGTAACAGCGATATCTACAGCTGCAAGAAACTTATTTTTTCTGATAACAACGTCTCCACCTAAGCCATCCCACTGTATGAGCTCATACTCAGGAGCCATCCAATTAAACCAGCCGGCCAGCATCCAATAAACCTTTTGCTCCACCACTAAGCCTCTCAGCCAACCTGTTTCACCCACCAACCTATTTACATTCTTGGTTAGTTTGTCTATTTGTTCTGAGTTCTTGTTTATTTTTTCGGTTAGTTTGTCTATTTGTTCTGAGTTCTTAGCTATTTGTTTTGAGTTCATTTCAAGAGTTTCATAGATAGGTTGAAATAACCTTTTGAAGGCTATTTCCGCCGCAGCCTCATAATCTTTGTTCTTGATAGCTTCTAAAATTACTTTTTCAGCGTTTTCTAAAGCTTCATCAACCTCTGCTTCAGCCATTTTTACCCACTCTTTCCATTCTTTAAATAGTGAGAAGATGTGTTCAGGAAGGTAAAGTTTTTTCCAGTTAGAATTTAAATGGGAGAGGTAAATAAAACATTTGCGAATTCTTAAGGCTAAACACTCTAAACCATAAACCAAAGTGAGTGATTAAATGTGAGGAAGAAAAAAGAAAGAAAAGGATTGGTTCAAGTATATACTGGAAATGGTAAGGGGAAAACAACGGCTGCACTGGGACTGGCGCTTAGAGCAGCTGGACACGGATTAAAAGTGTACATTGTTCAGTTCATGAAGACAGGTGAAGGATATGGAGAAACAAACATGATAAGAAAAATAGAGAATATAGAGATAAAATCCTTTGGAAGACCAACCTTTGTAAATCCTGAAAACCCAGCTAGAGAAGACATTGAACTCGCAAGGAAAGCTTTAAGCCACGCCCAAAAAATAATCGCAAGCAATAAATATGACATGGTAATACTGGATGAAGCAAACGTCGCCGTAAAATGGGACCTCATAAAAATTGAAGACCTGTTGGAAACAATAAAGAATAAGCCTGAAAAAGTGGAGGTCGTGCTGACAGGGAGATACGCTCCAAAAGAACTCATAGAAACAGCAGATCTAGTCACAGAAATGAAAATGATAAAACATCCCTATAGTAAGGGAATCAGTAACAGGAAAGGAATAGACTACTAAAACCACACGTCATCGCTGATCTCACGCTAAGACAAGTAGAGCATGTTAAGGGAAAGCAAATCCTAGAAAATTCCTTTTTAAGAATAAAGTTTCATAAATGAAAGGGAGAAAGTCTCTTTTGCCATGATTTCAGTTTGTTTACTACCTAAATAAGCGTGGCAATGTTCATTGTTTAACTTAAAGGAGACAATGCAACCATGAAGAATTAGCTTTATTAGTTTATATTCTTGTTTTCTCTTTGAAATCTTGCCTCAACAGCCTGGAAATGCTGGTGAAATCCCTCATGTTTCGCTATTTCTTCTATGGTTCCCTTAAGTTTCCTTAATCCGTCCATTGACATGTAAAGGAAGTTTAGCCTCTTTAAGAAGTCATGCACCGATAAGGGAGAGTTTGTTTTCGTCCTTCCACCTGTCGGCAGCACGTGATTCGTTCCTGCCACGTAACTTCCAGCACTAAACGGCGAATACATGCCCAAATAAATTGTTCCGGCATTTCTTATTTTTTTCAGTGTTTCAAACGGGTTTTTTGTCATTATTGAGAGGTGCTCAGGCCCATACTCGTTTATGAAGTTAATTGCTTCCTCAGCTGTTTCGGCCACGATAATGGCCCCGTTTTTCTTTAGGCATTCTTCAACATATTTTCTTCTTGGGAAGGGGCTGTTTGGAATCCTTTTGATTTGCTTCTCCACCTCTTCCCTTATTTTTTCAGCCAAGCTGAGTGAACATGTTACTATTACGGCGGCTGAATCCGGACCGTGTTCAGCCTCGGTCAGTAGGTCTGCTGCGGCGATGGCAGGACTGCATGTTTCATCTACGTATACCAAGTCCTCACTCGGTCCAGCTACGAAATCTATTTCAACGTCTTCATAGGCGAATGCAAGTTTCTTTGCTGCTGAGACCCATTTTCCACCGGGACCAACTATTTTATCTACCTTAGGTATAGTTTCCGTCCCATACGTCAACGCAGCTATTGCCTGTATGCCTCCAACCCTATACACCTCATGGACGCCGAGCATTTCACACACGAAGAGCGTTGCTTCATCAACGAATCCATTCTTTTTAGGGGGCGTACACACAACTA
>JAOZGF010000089.1 GCA_027491845.1 Thermoproteota archaeon
TTGTAGGTAATATACGTACTCCATTTTGTAGGGAAGATAACTTTTTTTAATGGGTTTAGGGGTTATGAGGAATAAAGCGATGTTGGTTTCTCCTTTTGCCAGGGAGGAAACCGCCATTGGAAAGTAAAGATAACTTGTTCTGAATTTATAGATAATTGGTTCAATGGTTCTCTCAACAGCTGATAGATTTATAAGGTCAAAAACCCAGTATCGGTAGTTCCTCGCCAAATAATTCTCAACTATTACTTTAACTTTGCCTGATAAGTTCAATGAGGATTTCTTAGCAATCTTGGATAAATAGTTCTCTGTGAAACGAATGAATTCATTCCACGAAGAAGTGTAAATAACTGTAATGTCATGTGCTCCGACTTTCTTGTGAAACATTATTTGAAAGTCCCTGCTCACCCTTTTTCCTTTCTGAAAAAGGACTAAATATTTTTTCATGATTAACTTTTCGATTTCAAAGAAACATTTAATGTCGCCCTTTTCAACTTGCGGTTTAGAGGGAAGCGGAATCACCTCTAGAACTTTGGTTTCCTTTGAAGCATAAAGGTCTGTTGACAGAATCAACACTTCTGTTTCGCTGTTCCAGGCTATAATTGCCTTTTGCCCTGGCCCGTATACGCTTACATCAGCAATAGGGATAGGCATCTTGTCTGAATAAACCCTAAATGGGAAAACCAAACTTATTGTAACAATGCTGAAGACTATTATTTTTAAGTAAGGCTTACAGGCGATGTACACTCTTGCCACCGATTTTAGGATATCTTTATTATTTTAAAGGATTGTCGATATGCTTCAACTCCTGTTGAAGGAGTTAGGAAAAGATTAGGAAAAGGTTAGTTTTGGAGAACTTAACCTTGTTCCTCATGTTTTGTAAGGTCCTTTTCTCCCTGTTTTCCGCTGGAAGGTTTTCCTTAGCCTTGTTTTCTTCTTTGTCAGATTAAGTATTTTCTCTTCTAAATTAGGTGGATTGGTAAAGTCAATTTTCTCCTTAAGTTTCTTCTCTAGTTCCCTCAGTTGCCCTTTAATCTTTTTTCTTATTCCTTTTAATTCTCTAAAGGTCTTTTTAGTACTTCCCACATGTATTCCCAGTTTTTAAAAAGAAGAAGAGATTTCTAGGGTGTAGGGTATTCCTTGATATCCATTTCTAGGTTTATTTTTCTTGAGGGGACAAATCCCATGTTTTTAAAGAATTTTATGAGTTCTAAATCTTCCCAGTCCACCATCGTATATATTTTATTGACTTTGGCTCCTCTAAGGGTCGTTATAAACTCGTCAATTAAAAGTTTTCCTACTCCCTTATCCTGATAATCCGGGTGAACGCCTATCGTGTCTAAGGTTGCAACCGTTTCAGGTATCCCGTATTCGCCGATGTAGAGGTCACCTATTATGAAGCCTATTACCTTTCCCTTATATTCAGCCACTAGCGAATTTACAAGGTGGTGCTCTGGGTTTAGTGCCAAATCTATCTTTCTTTGGTAATACTCTCTTCTTCCCTCTCCACCAAGTATCGCTTTATCTATCTCAACAATCGTGTCCAGATCTTCCTTTTTCATTAATCTTATTTTAACATCGCTTATGTTGAAACTTGACATCATTCACCATCCAATTAATTTTTTCTTCATTTTATTTTTTTGTAAACAATGTTTAATTTATAGTAAGATGAATAAAAATTTTTGTGGTTAAACCTCTCCCTTTATCCACTAAAAAATTTTAGTAAATTACTAAATTATTAATTATTGCAAATTACATATTATCATTAACATTAGCTCCTTTAGCTCCTCTCTATGTAGCGAGAAGCTGAAGTTCTTCAATTATCTCTCTTCGCAAAAAGTTGTCTGGCAGACGGAAGTTGTCGCAATGACGCGGCAGTTTAAGGGTTGTTTAGGGCTATTCTAAAGCTATTTTTTAAGCATAAAAGATATTTGTTCTCCATTTTCTTTTTTGGGTTAAAGAATGATGTATTTTAGTGTAGGGTTGTATGAGGCTTTTAAAGTCATGAAGGAAGATTGTCTCGAGAAATATCAGTATAAGTGTGAGACCTAGCTTTCCGTGAAGGCTGTGTTAAGAGGGCTAATCAAATAGATACATGTTAGGGGCATTTTTGAGAATCACGTGGTAGCGAAGAATTGGAGGACTTGAGGCTCATTTCCTCGATTTTTTAATTTTTTTTAATTTAAATAGAATGTTTAAGCGTTATCTAATAACGTTTCCAGATTTGTTTATTTTTTAAGTTTCTCTAGCTTGCTCTTTACTATCTCAGCCACTTGAGAGGGAAGTTCAGCTACTGGTATGCCTGCCTCGTTTAAGCTTTTAATCTTGCTTTCAGCAGTACCCATTCCCATTGAAATTATCGCTCCAGCGTGGCCCATTCTTTTTCCAGGAGGAGCTGTTCTCCCTGCAATGTATGCCACAATTGGTTTTTTTTGACCTGTTTCTTTTATGTACTCCGCCAGTTTTTCCTCTAGGTTCCCCCCTATTTCACCTATAACTACTATTGCATCTGTTTCTTCGTCCTCTTCAAACATCTTAACTACTTCAACAAAATCCATTCCTATGATGGGGTCACCACCTATTCCTACACATGTTGATTGACCTAAGCCTGCGTTTGTTATTGCTGCAGCTATTTCGTAAGTTAATGTGCCGCTTCTCGAAACCATGCCTATGGAGCCTTTCTTGAATACATGCGCAGGCAATACACCTATTTTTGTTTTTGGAGGCGTAATTACTCCTGGACAATTTGGCCCAATTATTCTTATTCCTTTTTCTCTAGCATAACCGATAAATTTCATGGAGTCTCTTACGGGTATTCTCTCCGTTATAAGTACAATAGGGTTTAAGTCTGCCTTTATGGCTTCAAATACTGCATCAGAGGCAAACCTAGCTGGAACAAATATTATGGATGTATTTATTTCCTGGTGTTCCTCCTTTGCCTCTAAAATTGTGTCGTAAACAGGTATCCCGTTTATTTTGATTCCTCCCTTCCCAGGTGTCACGCCAGCAACGATTTTTGTCCCGTATTCGAGCATTAGCTTAGTGTGGAAACTTCCTTCTCTCCCAGTTATTCCTTGGACGACAACTTTTGATTCTTCATTTACAAGGATTGCCAATTTTTATCCCTTTAACTAACTTAACTATTTCCTCCGCTGCTTCATCCATTGTTTCTAAATAACTTATTCCGTTCTTTCTCAAGATTTCTTTTCCCTCTTCTTCTCTTGTTCCCATCATCCTAACCGTTATTGGTTTTTTTATCCCTGTCTCCTTAACTGCCTCGACAAGCCCCCGTGCAACTTCATCGCACCTTGTTATTCCTCCCATTATATTTATAAGGACTCCCTTGACTTTTGGATGTTTTAATTGTAGGTTTACAGCTGTTTTAACCCTCTCTGAAGTTGCTCCTCCACCTATGTCCAAGAAATTTGCTGGTTTTCCTCCAAACAAGGAAATTGAGTCCATGCTCGCCATGGTGAGGCCAGCTCCATTGGCTATTACACCTATTTCCCCGTCTAATTCCACAAAACTGAAGCCTGACTCCATTGCCTTTAATTCAAAGCTAGTTAGTTCTTCTTCAAACAATTTCTTTTTTAATTTAGGATGTCTGAAAAGGGAGTTGTCGTCGATTATCATCCTTGCATCTACCGCTATCAGGTTTCCTTTACCGTTTATAGCCAATGGATTGCTTTCAACAAGTTCACAATCATATTTAACTGTTAAGTCGTAAAAGAGGCCTGCTATCTCCCTAAATTGCCTGGCTTCTGTTCCTGTGAGGCCGAGCTTGTTTGTTATATATATTAAGTCAAAGGGTTTAACTTCTATTTGAGGATCCACGTGAACCTTGCATATCTTTTCAGGATGCATTTTAGCTAGATTTTCAATGTCTATTCCTCCTTGGGTGGAGGCCAGATACACATACTTCCTTTCGTATCTGTCAATTGTTATGCTGAGGTAAAGTTCTTTTTTTATGTCCACTTTTTCCTCCACTAGGACTTTAGATACTTTAAACTTGTTAATTTTTAGTTTGAATAGTTCACTTGCTACCTTTTCTGCTTCTTCAGCTGTCTCTGCAAATTTTATTCCTCCAGCTTTCATTCTGCTTGCAATGGGTAGTTGACTCTTGATAACAACTGGCTTATTTAGTTTTTTAACGTACTTCTTAACTTCTAGAGGTGAAAACGCCAAAAAACCCTTTGGACAAGGTATTCCTTCTCTCTTAAAGATTTCTTTGGATTCATGTTCCAGTAATTTCATTCTTTCCACTTTCCAACGGAAAAAAAATAGGCATCTGTTTAAATAAAAAGGATTTTAATACAGGGTTTTCAGTTATTCAAACTCCTCTCTTGAGCGACAGTCCTCGCAGAGGTATCTTCCATTCACGTATTTCAAGTTATCAGACCACTCCTCACATTCATCACAGTAACCGGTAGATGACTCAGGTGGGGCAAGTGATTCTTCCATTTCCTCTGCTTCTGCAAGCAATTTTGCTTTTTCAGACGTAAGCTCCAAGATTTCAGGTGTTATCGCGAATATGTTTCTATCCGTAATTATTCCAATTAGTTTTCCTTTTTCAATGACTCCAAATCGCCTCACCCTGTATTTTCTCATTTTAAGCGCTATTTCACCGATGTCTGTTTTGCTGTTAACAGTGAAAAGTGGTTTGCTCATTACATCCTTAACCTTTGTTTTACTTGGATCGAGTTTTTTAGCCAGCACGCGGACAACTATGTCTCGATCAGTGATTATTCCAATAGGATTGTCCTTTTCGTCTATTACTATTAGGCTCCCAACTTGTTGCTTTTTCATAAGAAGAGCTGCTTCGTCAATAGTTTGATCATGTCTTATTTTGATAACGTTCCTTGACATTACCTCATCCACTAGGATTCCTGTCTTTGGTATTTTTTGTTCCATGGGATTTCTCCTTTTCTTTTATCAATTAGTAAGAAGTAAACACGTATTCTTTTTAAAATGTTGCCCACTTTCCCATTAGTAATGGCTAAGGGCCATTTTGCTCATGACATAAAGAGTTGTGGAGGCAGCTATCATGAAGTTACTTGTCAGTGTGACAAATGAAACTGAGGCTATTGAGGCCCTAAACGGAGGAGCAGATATAATTGATGTAAAGAACCCTGTTGAGGGGGCGTTAGGTGCAAGTTTCCCTGAAGTCATTCGGAGCATTAGGAGAATTATTCCCTCAAAAGTCGAGGTAAGTGCCACCATAGGTGATCTCCCCAATTTGCCTGGGACATCTTCCCTCGCAGCGGTGGGTGCTGCGGCTTGCGGGGTTAATTACGTTAAAGCAGGTTTATTCGGTGTTAAAAGTAAGCCTGAGGCTTTGATGCTGCTTAAATCAATTTGCAGAAATATTAATGCTTTTAAGAGGAACGTTAAGGTAATTGCGTCAGGATACGCTGACTACCTTGAAATAAATTCAATTAACCCCCTAGATGTTCCTTACGTGGCTTCTAAGGCTGGTGCTTCAGGGGTGTTAATCGACATGAAAACCAAAAACAGGAAAAAAATTTTTGATTACCTCTCGTCAAACGAGCTTTTAAGTCTTGTGAAGAAATGTCACGCAAGGGGTTTAACCGTTGCTTTAGCGGGAGGACTTAATGAAGAAGATGTTCCCATTCTGTTAAAGTTAAACGTTGACATAATGGGGGTTAGAAGAAGCGTCTGCAATGATTTCTCTTGGCTTAATTCCAAGATCGAAAAAAAGAAGGTTATGAAGCTTAAAGAAACAATTTATCTAATCCAAAAACAAGCTGGTAAGTAAAGAAATAAGCTTCAACATCCTTTAGGTTTCAAGTTAAGGGAGAGAACATGAGGATAATTCCTGTAATGGATCTACTTAAGGGATTGGTCGTCCATGCAAAAGGAGGA
>JAOZGF010000093.1 GCA_027491845.1 Thermoproteota archaeon
TAATAGTTGCTTATGAACCAATGAAAGAGGAAAAAATCGTGAAGATAATAGCCCTGCTCACCGCTTTTTCCTCCTTTTTAGGGATAATTTCCTCCCTTTTAACGCCATAGAGATGATTAACCTGAAAAAATATTACTGGCTTTTCCTAATAGTGCTCATTGTATGGGTCATGTTAATGGTAGAACTCAAAATGATTCAGTTATACATTGTTCCACTGGGCCAAGAAGCTGAAAACCTTAACGAAATAATTTTTTGGGCCTCAACAAAAACAGTTCTGTCAGGCTCCCTCTTCCTGCTGTGGCTTTGGGTTTGGTTTAAAATAACAAAGATCTACTATGAGAAATCCATTAAAAAACCCGGTGTGAAACATTGAAAAAAGTGAATGTTGCGGTCATAGGGGTAGGCAACTGGGGATACAATCACGCCAGGATTTATAGGGAGCTGGCGAGCGCGAACTTAGTTGCAGTTGTAGACAAAAACCCGAAGAAGGCGGCGAAAGCCGGTGGGGATTTTAACGTGAAATGGTATACAGACATCCAAGAAATGTTTGAAAAGGAAGAAGTTGAAGCTGTCAGCATAGCTACTCCCACTAAAACACATGTGGAAATAGCCTTACTAGCCATAGAAAACAAGAAGCACCTTCTAATTGAGAAACCAATCACCGAAAAAACCGATGACGCATTAAAAGTTGTTAAGGAAGCTGAAAAAAACAAGTTAAAACTGATGGTGGGCCATGTTGAAAGATTTAACCCCGGCGTCAAACATCTTAAAGAATTCTTAGATAAGGGTGAAATAGGCAAGGTTCTTGCGGCCACTGCGAAAAGATTGGGAATGCAGTGGACTGTTTTAACGGACGTAGGGGTTATAAAAGACCTAGCCATCCATGACATAGATTTAATAAGATATCTCTTAGGCGACCCAGTTGAAGTTTTCGCTTACACAGGTAAATACAGGCATTCCTATGAAGACTATGCATACATCCTCCTGAAAATAAACGAAACAACCTTCGGATTCATTGAGGTAAACTGGCTTTCTCCAAGCAAAGTAAGGAAGTTGACAGTAACAGGTTCAAACGGATTAATCCATCTAGATTAACTTTCTCAAGAAGTAAGTATAGAGAAAGCCAAGAAAATGAGCACCCTCTTCACCTACCCCATTATACCCCGTAAAGAGCCATTGAAAGTTGAGTTAACGCATTTCTTGGAATGCATAATTCAGGATAAAGAACCCCTGGTTACGGGCTTAGACGGATACAAAGCCTTGAAAATTGCTGATAAATCATTGGAGTCATCGAAACTGGGGAAACCTGTTAGAATCAGTGGTTAAGATTGTTCTTAATGATTTCAACAAGAAGGGGAATAGGGTCCTCATACAATTTAACAATGTCCTGCGCCCTCTTCCTCTTTATTTCTCCATCTAACACCATCTTAATAAAATTGAAGGCATCTTCCATGTTTTCAGGCTGAAAAATAAGCTTTCGATTTATTAGTTCCCGCGTCACCCCTATACACAGTTTTTTCCCAAAAAAAAGTGTAGGTGTTCCCATTAAAGCTGACTCCCTTGTCATAGTACCCCCTGCACCAATCATCAAGGAGGCATGGCTTAAAAGGTTTAAGAAATCCACAGCTTTCTCCACAACCACAATGTCTCCCTGAAGCTTGTTTTTAAAGAAAAAAGATTGCTCCTTAGACCTTGGAAAAACAAGGACAGATAGATCATAAGAAACAGAAATTTTCCCCAGCAAGTCTACTAGGAAAGAATCAAAATTTTCTTCTTCGTAGTAAGATGCCTCAACCGGGGGAGGCCTAACTAGTATAAGGGGTTTATTGAATCTATGGGAAAAATCGTTTAGGGACTTTCTTGAAAGAAAATATTTTACATGTGCTACTTCAAACATGCCTCTGAACCGGGTTAACCTGCACTTTCCGCCGCCGTAGGCGGCAATTTTTTCTCGGGGAAAAAATGTAGGTGTTAAAAGCTCCGTGGACAAGGGAAACGTTAACTTGCATTGATGACTGTTTAGTTCATTATCATATGCAGTTATAACAGGCAAATTTAAGTTGAAAGCTACAAAGACAGCTTCAGGAGAAGCTTTAGACACAAGAGCCCCTACTTTTTCAGTTGCAACGTTCTTTACTAGTTTTTTCACCCTCTCCATCGCTTCAAGAAGCTTACTCCTCTTATTTCTTCCTCCATGTACTCCTAAACAGCAATACTTCACATTTTTCATGTCTAAGATATCTCTTGCATAACCATAATCCCTAGCAGTAACATAGCATTCTAACCCTTCCCTTTGCAGAAAACTTATAACTTCAGAGAAAAAAACAGCGTGAGGAGCATTTGAAATATCTATCCATACAAGCATAAAACCTACCAAGAAAGAGGTAAAGGATTGACGTGGGTCCGGCGGGATTCGAACCCGCGACCTCTCGCTTTCCACGTCCTGAAATATATCAGGCATATCAGGCGAGCGCTCTCACCTGACTGAGCCACGGACCCTTACACGCCAGGCGAAGGGGTAAGCTTAATAAGTCAATAATTCATTTCTTAAAAAGGAAAGATTTAAACTTTTTCCTTCACAAACCCAGACAAATCGTTGGGCCGGTGGTGTAGCGGAAACACGCCGCCTTCGCGAGAAAAGAAAAAGGCGGAGACCGCGGGTTCGAATCCCGCCCGGTCCACACGCAACTTCAATTCAAGTTTGTTTCTCCTTTATTAGCCATCTAGAAAAATAGGGATGAGATGGCTAAGTTAACATTCATCAAAGTCGACATTCATAATTGCAAGGAGAAGTTAGAGTCTTAGCTAAACAAGATTAGGAATTCAGACAGAACTTGCGAGGAAAAATAAAGATGCTGTCTTTCGCTTTCAAAAGCACCTTATTTTAAAGGGTTAAGCCTTCCAAGATCGAAAATGTAGTCTATACAACCTTCAATTCAACTTTTATCCTTTACTGAGAAAACTGAATTATGAAACGTTCCTTGAGAAGGACATTGATGGTAAAAGAGTCATGTTAACAGTTAAGGGGAAACAGGAAGATAGGCATTGAAGTTCAATTAAATTCTAACCTAGACTTTGAGAAGATTTTAACGGCTCTGGAGAAAGTGGGTGAACTAATTATTCCATGCGACCACAACAATATTTTAGGAGAAATAGTCACGATATTACAAAAAGCGGAGCATGAAAGAACAAACGTTGAATTAGCGGCAAACTTCTGGAGAAAATTACGTTTTAATCTCCGCTGTAAAAAGTCTGAAAACTTTGTTAAACAAATCCATTTCTAGCTCTAGTTAAAAGAAAAGGTTTTCTCTGGAAACTACTTAAAAATTACGAAACAGTTAAAAACCATTTTAATATGAACAAGATTACGGATTGGAAAGATAAAAATCCGGAAGAACTAACCCGTTTTCTTATCACCATCGGAAAACCCAACTACAATGAAACAAACTAAGGTTTCTTTTCAAATTAAACAAAGCAGAGGGCTTGGACGATGATAAGATGCTAAAAGATACTTCGAAATCTCAAGAAACATAAATCAAAAAGGCTGAAGAGTATTATGAGCTGCTTTCCCCATTCTTACATAAAGATGAACGATAAAAGAAAATTATTTTTTCAATTCAAATTAAATAAGGGACATTTCTGAATTCTCCTGGATAACGACAACACTTAGATAACAATAAGTAAGGTGAGAGACTAATAGAGGAAGAATTTTTGTTACATTTTAATTGATCTTTCGTTTCCTGGTTCAAACACTAACCGGGTTAATTCGTCAGCCAAGGAAAGCGTGAACCGGAAAAAACTTAGCCTTTCCCTGTCTTCATCATTAAGGATCACGTAGAAAGGAAAGGAATTGTAAATGTCATAAAGCTTGGATAAGAAACTTCGCAAGAAGTTAACCACGTAATCAGGCCTACCTCTCTCAACAGAAAGCCTTAACACTTCCTTCAAGCAAACGGTGTGCTTCGCTAGGTCGCATTCTGGCTTGAACCTTATCTTGTTTAGTTTTTCTAGAGGTTTTATCGGCTCCACAGCAAAACTAAGGTTTTTTAGACGCAAGTAAAACAATTGAAGTGAGGCATGGCCTAAGTCCACATCACTAACCTCATCGATCAAGCCAGCCAGGCTCTTTTTAGGGTTTTTTGACAGAAGAAAGGCTTTCAAAGCGTTAATTGAAAGGGTCTCAACGGAAATTGTCCTTTTAACCAGTTTATCCAAGTTCTTTCTTCTCTTTAATTCCTTTGATACAGCCTCGTTAACTTTTCTTAGAGCTTCACTATAACTAAAAACAGGTTTGTCTTCATTTAGGAACAAGGCGGTCCTCTGGACAAGTAAGCCCTTAATTTCATTTTCCTTTAGCTTTTCTTTAAGAGAGTTGAACTTGGAAAGATCCTTTTCAGAAAAGATAACGTATCGAAGCTTCCCTTTACTGTTTCCTTCCTTAGCCTTGAATTTTAAAGTTTTTTTAAGAATTTCCTCAACATATTTCGCTCTCATAAAGACAAGTGAATCATTTGGGCTTGAAAGGTTAATTATTTCAACAGGTCTTGTCTTGTATTGCAGTAAACTTAATTTGTCACCCCATTTTTCTCTTATTTCCGAGACTAGGGCGTCTTCCCAATTTATTTTGAAAGACAAATATCCTTTCCCCGTGACTTTCGGTTCTTTTAAAAAATGTTTCTGTGACGCTCTTTTGCATCGTGCAATCAAATGATGCGACAGTTCTTCAAGGCTCACACCCAATTCTTTGCTTAACCTGAGCGGGTAAGGTGAAGTTACTTGCTCAGGATAAACAATTGACACAGGGACTTTTTCCAAGTCCGCTTCTAACCCCATCTCCTTCAAAACATTTCCCAAGTACTTCTTAAAGCTTTTTTGCAGGAAAAATGCCAGAAAAGGTTTAATGTTCAATTTAACATCCCTAAAGTGTCAGGATAAAAGATCTCTAAATTTCTTCAAGTTTCTTCTTGCGTTTGGCATGGAAACTTTAACGTGGCTGCAAAACCTCCGAAGGCGGAAAGAAACTCTTGCCCTTCCTCCGTGTTTGTGGAGATTATCCTTATGTTTACACCATATTTTTCTCCCATTTCAACCAGTTCGTCTAGGAGATACTTTTCCTCTATTGCTTGAAGGTTAGATGCGCCGCAATTTGGGCATTTCCTTTCCAAAATATTTTCTTTAAACTTTACCACATCTCTTTTTTCCACGGTTTCATTGAAGGGTTCGCCGCACTCGAAACACTTGACGGTGAACCTTACTTTATCCAGGCCCTCCGACAAAATCAATGTGTCAACGGCTCTCTGTTTCAGGCAAGAGATGACTTCCCTTTCTCCATAAGTGACTGAGCCGGGTTCCTCCACAACCTTTCTCATAAACTCCTTAACAAGCTTCTTTTCCTTTATGTAATCTAAATCCTTAAGGATTCCTTCAGACCTTTCAACAAGTTCCCTTAAACCCGTTTCGCCACTGTAACCAGTATCAACTACGCCTATGATTTTTTCCCTTATGTCTTGGGGCAGCCCGCCTTCCTCCAAAAATTCTTCCTTGGCATAGCCAGGTCCGCCGATTATTATTCCTGCAAGGTCTTTTATGCCCCTAAATATGTTGGTAGCATGAGAAGCAACCCTAACATAGTACTCCTTAATAATTTTTTCCCTAAGTCTTTCAAATCTCCTCTGCGATTGCCCCCCTGCACTGTGCTTACCCGGTGCTCCTGAGGTGTATTTCTTGATTACCTGCAGATTCATCCCCCTTAGAATTGCCACGACAGCTTCTTTATGGTCAATCAGTAAAAACCCGTATGAGCCCTCTACAGCCAACATTTTCTCTAATGGGCTAAGGTCAAAGGTGTCTCCACACCTATACATAAAAGTTTTCAAGGGGTAAGGTGGAACCAGCAAGGTTAGCTCTATCTTCTCCGTACCTCTTAAGTTCATTTTAGGAATAGCCCCGCAAAAAATAGCGAGACCGTTTTCAGGAGATTTACTAATTGTCTTAATCCTCTGAATTATAGTTCTCAAACAAGCCCTCACATTCTTATTAGTTATTTTATCCTTAATATTGCTAGCTTGACTTAGCTCTGATTTGAGGTAAGAAGTAACCTCTGAAAGGTTTCTGTCAGGGGGAATGTAAAGAGAAATCAATTCTGTTCCCCATCCCTTCTTTCCCTTTAAATCATCAATTTTTTTCTTGACCATGTAAGTGTTGTAAGCCGATGAAGAATCCATGGGAAGCACCTGGACTTAGGTTAAACATTTATTCAAATTATTCAAATTATTTTACCCGTTCACTTAAGTAAGGAACATCCGTTTTAAGTTAAGATGTTGGAGTTGCAGTTGCAACTGCTGAAGAAACACTTTTATAAGTGGTGTAATGGGTAAGATGGGGACGCATGTTTTACTGGTGGGTGGATTTATTTTTTCTGAGGAATATCTTCCTACACTTAAGGATTTCCTTGAAACCCTGAAAAAAATTTCCAAGAAAGAAAAAATAGTTGTAGTGGCTGGCGGAGGAAAGCTGGCGAGACAGCTGGTTAAAAAAGCAGAGAAACTTGGACTAACAAAAACGGACCAAGACATTTTGGGAATATATGCAACAAGGATAAACGGGATCCTAATAAAGTCGGCTTTGTCAGGACGCGCTCACGGAAAGGTTGCCTCAACATTAAACGAGGTTGAAGTCGGCCTAAAACTTTCAAGAATCGTTGTTTGCGGAGGAATGTTCCCAGGTCAGTCAACCGACACGGTGGGAACCCTGATAGCTGAAAAACTAAATGTAAAAAAGATAATAAAAATGACGGATGTAGAAGGCGTATATGCTGAGGACTCCCTGCTTGGAAGGACAAGACTCCTTGAAAAACTAAGTTACAAAGAGTTCCAGGAAATAATTTCTAAAAAAGACTTTGAACCGGGAAAATACGAGTTGTTCGACCCCATTGCACTTAGAATAGCGGAAAGATCAAAAATAAAAGTGTTGATAACAGATGGAAGAAAGCCTAGAAACTTGAGAAAGATTATTAAGGGATCAAACATAGGAACAATCATTGGATAAACCGGTGAAAACCTGCCTGTTTTACACTATATAAGTTTTGCTTCGGGCCTGTGGCGTAGACGGGTAAACCGGCGGAGCCAGGATAACGCGTTGACCTCCGGAGTCAAAGATCGCGGGTTCAAATCCCGCCAGGCCCGCTAACCTTCTAACCTTCCTTCCACAAAGGAAAAAGCTTTACAATTACTAAAAGAATTGCCTTCGCCGGAAAACTTTCTAAGAACTACTTTAGGTTAAACGCCAGGGAAGAATTATGTTTTATAGGCTTGAGCCAAACATTTTTAACCTTGAACTTCTACTGGTTCAGGAGCTAGAGTCACCGCAACCAATTAACCAAGATGCCTTCAGAAGAAGGATTGAGAGAATAGAGGGGAAATTTAATGTTTTAATGGGGGCTGTAAGTAGCGAAGTCACTGTGTCCTACGACCAAGTATTTTCAGCATGCATACATGCTCTAAGATCTTTCTTACAGGGCAAGAACATTAGTAAAGATTTAAAAACTGAAATAACGTTATATCACGTTGCAGAAACACAAATAAATAAGGCATTTGCCAAAACAAGTGTGGAAGGACAAAGAAAACTTGTAATTTTCATTCTCGGAAGCGAAGAAAAAAACATAAATGCTGCTTTAAACGAATTTATGAGGGAAACAGGTTGTAAGGTAACTAAGAAAGCCCCGTGCCTACCCATCAACCAAGAGAAACTTAACCATATCATGAAAATTTTTAACATATCAAGCAAAGAAATAATAAGCAAGGAAAGAAAAATTAAGTTAGTTCAAAACTTAGTCCTGGAAAAGG
>JAOZGF010000099.1 GCA_027491845.1 Thermoproteota archaeon
AACTCCTTCTCCCTCATTTTTGAGAGGAGGCTTAGGTGGAGTTCAGGGTCAGGTATGGGGGTGAAGGGCCTGTTCCTGACGTACGTCTTCGTTGTCCCGTCCAACGGGACAACAGCCCATGGGACAATGAAGTCACCCACCTTAACATGCGGCTGGAGGGCTCCACATGTTCCAAGCCTAATGAAAACCTTACATCCAAGTTTTATTAGTTCCTCGGTAACTATTGCCGCTGTAGGACAACCCATATGTGTCGTGACGGCTGAAACAAGTTTGTCCCTGTAGTAACCGTTTAACACGGCGAAACCCCTCTTCCTCTCCAGGACAGTTGCCTCGCTCAGCAATTGGGAAAGCAACCTAACCCTTTCAGGGTCTCCGCACAGCACAACCCTTGAAGAAACCTCTCCACGGCTTAACCCAAGATGCAGGCTTCCCCTCTCTCTAAGCTTCCAAGCCAAGGAAGACCGCCGTGAAGACCTAATTTAACGCAGGGCCAAGCTGAATTCTTCAGGAATAAGTGAAGGCAAGGGAAGGTCGATCATTGTTTTTAATCCTGGCTCAGAGGCAATCACCCTTGGTATGGAGTTAACAACCATGGCAACCGTCCCAATGTCTCCATGTATGCATGGCCTTATTTCTTGGTTAACCCCTGGCTGGCCAATTATCTTTATTGAATCCCTCTCATCGGCTCCAACGTACGCTTCAAACTCAAGCACTATCCTTTTTCCATCCTTAAACAATCCCTCACACCTCTGCCTCAAACCCTTCACACAGCCGACACCCACCTTAATTGGTGAACTCCCAATTTCTTCCCTTGAAATCACCGGTTCAACTTCTTCCTTCAACTCCATCAACTTCCAGTTCAGGGCCCTTGAAATTAGGGAAACAGACTCCCTTAAGCCAACGTGCCCAGATATTTCCTTACCAATCATTTCACGGAATTCTTTAACGCTTAATCCAACCCCAACCTTCCTTTGAAACGGAACCCTCCTCTTTGAAGCATCTATAACCCTCTTAACCCTTACCTCGTCAACCCTAACGCATGGACAGGTTAAAACCACAACCAACGTGTCCATCAAGAAACCAGGGTTTATCCCTGTTCCAAGAACAGTCACACCACTCCGCTTTGCCTCCACGTCTATCTTCTCCGCCAAATCCCTGTTAAAGTCAAAGGGACAAGACAGTTCCTCACACGTAGAGACAATGTTCGACTTAAACCTCACACAAGTTAACAGTTGCGGCAGCACCCTTTCCAGTTTCGAGGTTGTAGTGATGATCGTTACATGCGGCCTAGCTTCCTTCAACACTTTCTCAGGATCATTTGAAACAAGGACGCCTGTCCTCGTTTTTTCAGGGATAAGTGACCCAAGATCCCTGCCCACCTTGCTTTCATCTATGTCTATGGCCCCAACCACCTTGAAGCCCCTTCTCTTCAGGAGGTGTTCAGCTATCATTGAGCCAATCGACCCAACACCCCAAACCACAACCCTAACCTCACTCATTTTTCTTTCCTCCTTCTAAAGCCACTCTATTTTGATTGTTTAAGGCTTTGATCGCTGAATTAAGTGTTTCCTTGAAGATGTTAAAAGTTTCGTCGTCGTAGAGGCAGAAAATTATTTTTTTAGGTCTGTCATGTTTCCTTGCAAATGAGAGGACTGTTGAGAGCATTATCCTGGCGCACTCATCCTTCGGGAAGCCGAATATCCCTGTTGAAATGGCAGGGAAAACAATTGAGTTCAAGCCAAGTTCCTCAGCAAGCTCAAGACTCCTTAAGGTAGCCCTCATTAACTTCTTGTCAGCGTCCTTGGCGCCGTACCTTGGACCAACAGCATGTATAACGTACCTAGCCTTAAGCCTGCCTGCACCCGTGACCACAGCTTCACCTGTAGGGCAATAACCAATCTTGTCGCATTCATCCTGAATGCTTCTTCCACCCTTCCTCAGTATTGCTCCTGCAACTCCTCCACCCATCTTTAGGGTCGGGCCTGCCGCGTTAACCAGGGCGTCGGCAGAAAACCTGGTGATGTCTCCCTTGACAAGTTCAATCGTTTTTCCTTTAACCTCAACCTGCAAGGCAAACCACCAAAAATTCATCCAAAAAATATTGAAAAACATTTTGAAAAGGGAATTTAAAAAACTAAAGCTAACTAGAAACCAACTATAGGTCAACTGTTCCCTCTAACCGGAGAAACAGGAAGGACAAGCAAAAAAGAAACAGGACAAATAAAAAATTAGGGACAGGCTGGACGTAGCCTGAACAACGTCCTTATGGCT
>JAOZGF010000113.1 GCA_027491845.1 Thermoproteota archaeon
ACTGAGATATCGTACATCGGTTTTTTTTCAGGCCCTATGACTTCTACCCTGGCAATTTCTTCTGGAGAAGCTTTTTTTCCACGTGCATTATTTATTTTTTCAAGTGAACCCTTTAAGGTGACCAGGAAGTCTCCCTTCTTAAGCATGTGGGTTGGCAGAGTTGTTATTTCCCCGTTTTTATAGACGTATAAGCTGTGTGAACCAGTTACAATTATTTCTTTTCCATTTTTCGTTCTCACTAGGTAGAGGGAGCGATTGGTCACGTGTTTATAAACATATATTATGGGCTTCCACCTTACTTCTCGTGTTTTTATGTCTAGACATAGGACCTCAAGTTTTTCTTGCGGGATTTTCCTGGCTAACGGGCAGTTGTTCCCTAGCAACCCATCAATGAGGCTTCCTATTTTTGTAAGGGAGATTCTCCCCTGCCTCCTTACAAGGATAGGGGTTTCACCTTCAACGGAGTCGACGAGCAGGTAAACAGGCAACTTTAGTTCTTCGTTAAGCCTTTTTACGAATCTTCTGGTCGCCAAGTCAGCCTGACCCTTTCCAGTGACAAGTATGCATTTATTTTTTTTCCAAAATTTGTCTTCAACTAATCGAAAGAAAGCTGCATCTTTTTCTATCACGAGCACGGACTCGGCACCACAATCCTTGAACTCTATTTCATCGATCAACGGGGATATGGACCATCCACCTGTACCTAGTTTTGAACAGTTTATAAGGTCTCCTTTATCTTCAATTATCAAGTCCCCCACGCACACGCCCTTTGCACTGGCTATTATGTTCAGGTTTTCCCTTGAAACGCCTAGGAGAACTGATAAGTCCTCAACTATGGCGTCTGATTGAGATTGGTCCTCGAATATGTAGGCTCTAGTGTAGAAAACGTCTCTTAATTGGGCGTGGATTTCCCTTCTCAACAGTTCATGGATTGTTGATGAAACAGCAAGCGTCTGTGTGAACTTTTTGATGTTTTTTAGGTTTAAGAAGTCCCTTTTTGCAAGTTTTTTTCTTAGGAAGATCATGCTTTCCTTTTCATCGTAAATTATTGTGGACTTTGTTCTGATTGGAATGTAAAGGTGAGGGTTCATTTTTTCCTTTAACTGTCTAAGTATGTTGTTGAAAATTTGTTCGTAAATGTTTTTTTTAACCTCTTTTTTGTCTTTTTTCTTTGCTACGATGAGGTACTCCTTGTTTTCTTCCTTCATTGCTTCACCCTAGCCGTGATGAGTTCCTGGAAGAGTTTAAGGATTTCCTCTTTAGGTTTCTCGGTGACCTCACTTATGAACCTGGAGGACAGCTCAGCGTATTTCTCCATTATTTTAAGCGTTTTTTCAGTTTCCTTTTTCTTCTCTATCTTTCTCAAGTATTCTCTGAGCTTCCTAGCAACTTCCATTATTCCTAGCTTGATTTCCTCGCTTATTTCAGGTTTATGTGCGATGTATTCCTTTCCAAGTGTTTTGTAGGGTATTTTCGTTGAAACAAGGTGGAAAAACACCCTTATGGGAGTTCCTTGACTAACCCCATATCTTTTCCAGTTTATCTTCCGTATTACAGCATATGTTATGTCACTCCATTCATCGTAGAGTAGAGGGATCCTGTTAGCAAACCTGTAAAGCTTTATGTTTTCATCTCCTTCTATTTGTTTTCCCCCGTAACATATCCCTATTTCCACAACGAAAGGGTTTCCTTCATATGCTTTTGGTTTTCTAGAGACAACCGCAACGAATTCTGGATTGAAAACTCTCTTTATACCAGACTCAAGCAGTTCTTTACCTAATGGGGCGAGGCAGGATGAGTCAGGTGGCCTGAATCCCTCATATTTTTTCATCACATCAACTAATTTAACTATTTCTTCCTCTGTAAGTTTTTTTGGTTTTTTTTCAGGATCTACGCCGCTTAACTTAGCTATTTTTAACGCGGTCCCTGCTCCAACTTGCTGGAAACTTGTTGTCAGAAAATTTACGAGTTTTCTGGCCCTAGTTCCCCTTATAAGCCTTTTCATCATTTCAACATCTATTCCGTGGGGGTGGGGTTTAACCTCTTTTGGTGTTGGGGGGAGGACATTTATGTTTCTTTTAAAAACCATTTTTTCCCCTTGCGGCCCCTTAAAGGAAATGGTTGCGTAAGGAGTTATTATGGCTGTTTGCATTATGTACTCAAGGATTTTTTCCCTTGCTCTCTTGTAGTTTCCCTCAAGTGTTAATTCAACGATTGTACCATGCCACCCGTCAGGATTAGGCTTCACAGAGTCCTCTATCTTCCTCGGAATGGTTAACGGAAGATTTTGCTGTACATTGATTGAGATTTCAATGTCTGTTTTCACTCCATCATAGCCTGAAACAACATGCACTGGTTTGTTTGTTGTGATTTGA
>JAOZGF010000012.1 GCA_027491845.1 Thermoproteota archaeon
TGATTAAAGAATAAATTGCATCCATCCTCCTGAAGAGTTTATGTGCCGCCTCAAAATTTTCTCTTAAAAGTAAGTCTAATATGAACCTTCTGACCTCGCCAAACGCATCGGCCATGCCGTGTAAGAACGGGACAAGCGGTATTTTAAGGCTCACTGGATCAGGGAAGGTTTCTCCTTTAACTAACGCCAAGAATATAAGTGCCTCAGAGGCCTCCACATAAACGTTGTGGAGGTGTTCCTCGTAAGCTTTCCTTTTATCTTCAGAGGGGAAAAATCCTTCAATTTTCTTAAGGACGCCGTTAACCATTGATAGTGCTTCATTGAAACTCTTCCTATGAACAAGCCCTATAGACTTTCTTAAGTCTTTGATTAGTTCTCTAGATAAAAGATAAACCTCGTTTCTTTCTTTTTCAATGCTTTTCAACCTGTCATTTATCACGGCAATTACGTTAGCCGCTTCCTCCACATATTCCTCCTTTTTCTTATCCATATTCCCTATCAAACCACACTCTCTTTTTTAAGCCACCTTAACAGGGCTTCTAAGACGGCTTAACAAGACAACTCTGCTGTCTAGAGACTCCCTAATGATCTTGTACCCTGTTTCTTCTTCAAGTTTAACAGAAAACTTTTTTATGTCTGAGAAGGACGGCATGGACTCCCCTGAAATCCTTTTTCTCGAGTAACCTATGTGCATCGCTGCCTTTGCTTCCACGTAAGTTGGTTCAGCTGTCTCAATTAGTTTGGCGTAACCCCCTGGATTTTTTAGGTTTAACCCCTTTACCAGAGTCAGCCTAATGACTGTGGGGCAAGAAAAACTACTTAGCAAGCCAAGTGACTCCATTATTTTTTCCCAGCCATTCTTTATCATTGGCCTAGCAACTTTCAAGTATGTATTTTCATCGTAACCTGTCAATGAAACATAGAGCTGGGTTGGCTCGCTCTCTAAACTCCTCAGCCTGTGAGGGTAGGTTCCGTTTGTAACCAGGAAAGTTGTTAGCCCCCTTGACCTGTATTCTTCAATCAACGAACTAAGTCTAGGGTACATGCAGGGTTCACCGCTTAAGCTAATCGCAACATGTTTTGGCTCAAACGCCTCCCTCAATTTTTCCCTGTTCACGTTGGGGTCAGATAAATATCCTTGCAAGCATTTTTTCTGAGCCTTTATGGTCCATTCACATATATCTTCAGGGTCATCCACCAACGGCTCTTCATTGAAATATTGTTTCCACTTCAGGTTTGTGTCTGAAGACTGAACCCTCCAGCAAAAAACGCACTGGTGCGAGCAAAATATGACCATTGGGGACATTTGGATGCATCTGTGCGATGAAATACCGTACCATCCTTTATAGCATGCCCCTTTGCCATATAATGATTTCCTTAGCCAATGACAAAATTTTATGGCTGAATGCCTACCTACAAACTTGTAACCTTGCTGTGAAAGAATTTCTCGGACTGGAAATGTTACAACGGCTTCCAACAATTAAATACACCTAATTTAAGGTTTAGCGTTCATGGTTTTAAGAAAAAAATAAAGTTTGAAATAAAGTGTTAAGCTAGATTTCAATGCTTGTTAACCGGAAATAATGTTGTCAGGGTGTAATTTGTATGAAGGAAATTAAAAAAGTAAATGTTTTCTTTACAGGCCCACCTGGCTCTGGAAAAAGCACCGTGGTAAAGAAAATAATAGTGACGTTGTCTGATAAGGGCTATAGGATTGGAGGAATCGTTTCTCCCGAAGTTAGGGAAAGGGGGAGTAGAAAGGGTTTCCTCATTAAAGACTTACTCACAGGCGATCAAGACTATATGGCGTTAGCAGGTTTAAAAACAGGAGTGAGGGTGGGCAAATATGGCGTGTTAAAGGAAAACATTGAGAGAATTGGCGTGAAAGCCATAAAAGAGGCTGTTGAAGGCGCTGACGTCATAGTTATTGATGAGGTAGGGAAAATGGAGTTAACAGTGGAATCCTTTTGTGAAGCAATAATTGAAGCAATCGATTCAAGAAAGCCTGTAATAGGAACTGTTGGAGAGAAAGTTAAACATAAAGTAAAGGACTATATTTTAAGCAGGAAAGAAACAGAACTAATAAGGATTTCCAGGAGGGAAGTGGAGAAACCCTACCTTGCAGCCATGAAAGCACTGGGCCTGGCTTAAACAGCTTGTTTCGAGGAATATTTCAACGTGAACAGGAAAGAGGAAAGGAAGCCTATTACTGAGAAAAAGAAGACCATTATAACATCGGTTAGTATGCTTCCGGTTAAAGCTATTTCCCTGTTAATCCCGTTAAGGTAAAGTAGCTCTGTTCTCATGACGTCGACTACGCCAAGCATCCCAGGGATTAAAAGAGGGATTGTTTGTAGGAGCACTGTTAAGGTGTAAATGAAGACTATTAAAAAAATTGACACTTGAACGCCTAAGCTGATTAAAACGAAGAAAAGGATAAAGCTATCGAAAAACCAGTAAAGGAAAGCTAAAAGGATGGATGCTAAAAAAACCTTTCTTTTCCTCCTTATTTCCAGTAAAGTTTTAGAGAAGACTTCAATTTTTTCTTCCAGTGAATGTTTCTTGTTTTCAATCTTGCTTCTTAAGGCCTTAACTGGGATCTTTAAAAGAAAGGAAACGAGTTTTGCCGTTAAACTAGCGTTGAACACGAACGTTAAGAGAAGGATCAAGACCATTATGAAGGCAATGGTTGAGAGGGTAAAGGGCCTTATTAAATTGTTAGGGATCTGGCCTGTTACAATGGCTATTGCTAGGCCTATTGACAAGGCGAAAGTAAACGGCATTAGACAGAAGATCCTGTGTAAGGCTACCGTGGCAATCCATTTTTCGCTTTCAACCTTCGTCCTCGACGCCATGTATATCCTGTAAGCTTCACCGCTAACCGTGGCTGAAGGAATAACAATGTTGAAAAACACGCTGGACAGGGCAAGCAACATGTTATAATTAAGGCTTGTTTTGATTCCAGCCCCCCTAACCAAAAGATGCCATGTTAAACCATAGCAAAGTAATCCTAAAACCCCTATGGACAATGAAATAAAGAAGTAGGGGATGTTGGCGGAAGCAAGGATATGCAGGATCCTTGAAGGATCCATCGTGCTTTTAACATATATGGTTAGGGCGCATAACCCAATCGCTAAAAACAAAAAGGAAACTTTTAGTTCCTTTGACAGGGATACTTTCTTCACTTCCTTCTTCCTTTCCCTGCTCACTGTTTTTCATTGCACAGTTCAAGTAGTTCATTCCAGTTTTCGTCCAGGCTCTTTTGCAGTTCTTCAATTATGTCTACCCTCTTCTCAGGATAGAACAGGTGCCTGTATCTTCCCTGTCGCATTAGGTATTCTTCCAAGGGAATTTTTTTCTCTGGCTTTCTTACATAAAGCTTGCTAGGCGGGGACAATTTATATTTTCCGTCCACGGCTTCCCAGAGAGGGAACAAGCATGTTTTAACTGCAAGCCTGGCTATCTCAATTGTTTTTTCTGGAGAATACCTCCATCCCCTTGGACAAGGACTCAGGACATGGAGGAAAGCAGGCCCGTCAACGTCAAAAGCCTTCTTTGCTTTACTCATCAGGTCTAATGGGTGTGCAGGGGTTGCAGTGGCAACGTAAGGTATTTTGTGTGCTACAACAATTTGCGAGATTGGCTTTTTATTTTCAAGTTTACCCGGAATAACTGACCCTGCTGGAGTGGTTGTTGTCCAGCTTGCCTTAGGAGTCCCCCCGCTTCTCTGTATGCCTGTGTTCATGTATGCTTCATTGTCGTAAAGAACGTAGACGAAGTCATGGCCCCTTTCAAGGGCACCGCTTAATGCCTGAAACCCTATGTCATATGTTCCTCCGTCTCCGGCGATGGCGATGATGTTCACATCGGTTTTGAATGACCCCTTCCTCTTTAAAGCCTTTATAGCTGCCTCTATCCCGCTTGCTGTGGCTGCTGCGTTTTCGAAGGCGCTGTGTATCCACGGAATATTCCATGAAGTATAGGGGTAGATTGTTGTTGCGACTTCAACACAGCCTGTTGCTGTAGTGGCTATGACGGGTTTATCAGATGCTAGGAGTATTTGTTTTATTGCTATGGGTGCTCCACAGCCAGCGCACAGTCTATGTCCAGGCAAGAGCAAACTTTCTTTTTCAGCATAATCCCTTAGAGACGGCATGGCTCCACCTTACTTTTATTCTCTAACTCCCACGTAGCTTACCGGTTTAATTATCTCTTCTTTCTCCCTTGTTTCCAGTAATTGACAATATATTTTTTTAATCAGGTGAGGCGGCATGTCTCTTCCTCCTAAGCCATATATGAAGCCCTGTATGAGAGGCCGTGTTTTCAAGCCGTAAAGTAAAGACCTGACCTCCATGTAAAGGGGTCCTCCTTGAGAACCGAACGAGACGCTTCGATCCATGACTCCAACCACTCTCGCATCTTTTAGTGCCGACTTAAGTTCCTCGG
>JAOZGF010000119.1 GCA_027491845.1 Thermoproteota archaeon
AATGGGAAGTTCAAAAGAGGTGTCTCCTGGCTTGATGAAAAAGGCAGAAGGCACAGGAACCCCCATCTCCGCTGCAATTCCACGCACAAGTGATTTATCATAACAAAAAGCAAGACACTGAGGCCCCTGAAACCCGTATACGGGATGTTCAACATCTCTAAGAGGGCTGATACATGAAGCTCTTTTCTGGCATCGTTATTATAACCCTCATCACATAGATTAAAGACAAGGTCTATTTTGTTTTTGAGCTTTAGAAGCTCATGAATCAAAGTATTGTGGTTATTGAGATAGGTGAACCGATAGCCTTTAAGTTTTCTCAACGCATCTTTCAGTTGGTCAATTGTATAGATGTCATCGTCATCAAAGATGCCTGAAGGTTTTAATGGATCCGGTTTTGTGGGATCACCTAAGATTACAACTACATGCTTCAGCATTTCCTTCTTTTTCTTTTTAATAGGTGTCCATTCCTTTTTCACAACAGCAGTTACGATGATTCTTCGCCCCATCATTCCCAAATCTTGATTTCGCTGCGAATCGGGCGATATCTCTCCATGAATTGTAATTTCGGTGAAGCCCGCTTTTTCCAGGAGTTCTTTCAGGCTTTCACGGCTATAAAGTCTTTCTGCATAGAATTGATCTGCGATAACACCTTTCTCTATATGGGTAACAATTTCCCGTGAGATTAGACGCTGTTTATCCAGTGAAAGTGAGCGCTCTCTACAAACAAAATGCTTTTTGTCTATCCACTCCCATGACCTCGGCTGAAAGTTTTTCTCTAAGTATTCTCCATCAGCAACATCTATGAGAACTCTGCCCCATGGTTTCAGAACTCTGAAAACTTCTTTCAGAACTCTCATGTCGTCCTGAATAGTTTCAAAATAGCCAAAGCTGTTTCCAAGAATCATCACTACATCAAAAGTATCAGGGGGATAGGGAAGTTTTCTTGCATCCCCTTCTCTAAATTTAACGTTTAAGCCTTCCTTTTTTGCCTGAGCTTTTGCTTTTCGAATTAGATAATGCGAGCGGTCTAATCCCTCGACATTTTTGAATCCTCGCCTTGCCAGTTCAAGAGAATGCCGTCCATGTCCGCAGCATAAATCCAAAATTTTATTTTCGGACGATAGCCTCAGGATTTCTAAGAATAAGTCCACCTCACTCCTAGTGATATTCTGATCATCTACCACATCAGCATCCGTTTTCAGGTAAATGGAATTAAAGATGCGTCGCCACCAATCTGGACGAACGTACTCTTCAAGATTCGCTACGGGTCCCAATACCCTTTTTCGATATCTGTTTTTTTTATTCATTTATTTCACGTGATTTTTATTTATTTCACGTGATTTTTGTTCGCATAACCTTCCAATTTAGAGTTAAAGCAAGCTCTTTTTAAAGCTACTTTTCACAATTAATCATGCCACTGGATATTAAAAAGCCTACACTACAACAAAATAATATATAAACTTAATAGGCAGGCTCATAAAAGAAATAAAGCTAAGAAAGTATTCCTATTAAACAGGTAAGGCACGATGAGGTTTCTACTTTCATATTCCAACAAAAGCAGATCAACGGTGAGCATTTGGCGTTAGAGAATTACCTGATAGACACCCTGGGAGTTAAGTTGATGTAGTTAAGAAGGAAGCCTTAAAGCTAAGAATCAAGGAGAACATCTAAGGAATTAATAACTTTGTGAAAAAGAAACTCTTAGACTACATAGAAGACTTAAGTGAAGCCATGAACGACTTCTAAACTTTGAAAAAAAAAAGGGATAATATATGAAGCTTCATAAAACCAAGAAAACTTATCCTATGCCTCTCACAAGCTTCTGGTTACTTCATTTTACCTGCTAAATTTTCCATTATATTTTTAATTATTCGAACGCTGTAACTTACTTCATTTATGACCCTTTTACCAGATTTCTTTTTTCTTGACTCATGTAGAGGACATAAGAAGTAAGCTTTTAGGAAATTTCTTTTTTAATTAAAGTTTACATCTCAAAACGAAAGACTTAACAAGTGCACTGATTAAGTTAGCCTAAAATAAGTTAAGGGGAAAGGAGATTTGATTGCTTAGTTCCTTCGGCGGCACGATGTTTTCTTTTATTCAATCCAATATTGTGATTCCACACTTTCCCTGGTCTTTTCTTCCCCGTGAAACTTCCAAAGGCCAGTTTTAGGCTTTATGATCTCTATTTGAAGTTTCTCTGTTAATGTATCACTAACGATTACTTCATATTCACTAGGGGTTGTTACAGCTTGGGCCCTCACCCACCCTGTAACTTTGTCTTTTGTAACAACCCTTGCATAGATTTCCCCTAAGACATAAGCTGTTACCTCTGTGCTTACAACCTTGTACTTTTCACCTCTTAACCCTTCAAGTTTAAACCCTAACTTCCTAGCTAATGCTAATGGAATGTGAATTTCAGGTTCATAGGCTTCGTACCCGCTGTTAATTAGGGCTGGAGTTTCTGCCGCTTCTCCTCCACGTTTAACTTCAACTAATACTCTTACACCCAATTTTTTTCACTTATTTATTCTACGGAATTTTCCGAACCTCTTCTTGAGGAAACGTTTACGCCAAAGCTTCACAGAAATGAATCTACCGAACTTCCGCATTAAACATCCCTCTGCCACTTAGAGTAAGGAGGGAAGCCTTATATATTTTATGTTATTATGCTTTGCAAGAGAGATTCGTGGAGGCTTCTTGAGGAATAGGCGTTGAAGAGGTTAAAGCGAGTTAATCTACAGATGTAACATTTCTTATCTTTTTTTGGTGAATTTCCTTTTTAATGCGTTCCATTTCTCCCTTGGCATGAAGTTATGGAATGATGAAAACCAGTTAAGAAGGGAAAGAAAAGGATTCTTCACTAAGACTTTCGGTGAAATTTGCTAGAGTCAGGTGTTACGTTTACTCAAACACGTAATACTTAAATTTCACTCGATGAGTGTAGCTATAAAGGAAAGGAGGGAGAAAGAAATGATATTTGACAAAAAAAGCTTTCTCAAAACTCTTAGCGTTGATTGTTGCAGCAGTAGTTGTCATAGGTGGAGTGAGTGTTTACTATTATTATAGCTTGCATTATAGCTTGCCAAGCACAAGCCATCCGCAGTACAAAACTATAACTGATTTTGAAGGTAGAAGTCACTATACCATATGTGAAGTTGAGAGAGCAGTTATTCTTGAAGGGTACGAAATAGTCTATGCTCTCGGAGTTTGGGACAAAGTCGTTGGTTTATCAAAGTACGCTGAAGCAAATCCCATACTTATAGCGGCAGATGAAAAATATGGTCTAAATCTTTCGAATATTCCATCACCTGGTTCATCTTTCAACGTAAACTTTAGAGGAATTAATTAACGAGGCTCCAGATGTCGTAATTGCATATGCCAGCAAACAAATGAAAGACATTTTGCCTCACATTGAAGCTCTTAACATCTCAGTTATTCTTTCCGTCCAGTCAGTGAGCCCAACTATTGGGGTTCTAACGGCTGGAGAAATACTTAGGCAAAGACTAATTTCCATTAAAGAGATTCTTGTCGCCCTTTTTTTAGGCAGGTTAATCTTTCTGATAATTTTTGACTACCCTAGACATAGTTTCCCCTTCTATGCATCCATGTACCCGATAAAATTAGCGGCAAAAATTACAACAGCTTCCCTATTAGTTCATGTGATAGCAACGCCCATCTTGTTAAGTTTTGTCGCATTACTGATGTGATTACTAAACACCTAAAATAAAAGTGCTTGTTTTGTTCTCAACACATCCTCACTGGTTAAATCATCAGTTACGGAAAAACTAGTTTAAGGAAAAGAGGAAAGACAAGAAAAATAAACTTAAGTCGGGAAAAAGTAGAATTCCGCTTATTATTATCTTTAAATTATTTTTAGTTTTTTTCTCTGAATAATAAACGATTCTCGAAAAGGAAATTATACGGTGTTCACTGGATTTTTAAGCACTTAGGCGCCTATTAGGGAGGATTCCGTAAAGCTTATAAAGCTTGGTTTGATTGGGCTTGAATTGAAGACTAATTTAGAGTGTCTATAAGTTGAAGTGGATCGCACATTTATAACTGGTAACCTTCATTAATTCACCCTTTGAGTGAAATGAAAGTTGCAGCACTTTTCTCAGGCGGGAAAGATTCAACTTATGCGACTTACAAGGCAATGGCTTTAGGCCATGAAGTAGAGTTTCTGGTCACCATTGTTCCTGAAAGGGAAGATTCATGGATGTTTCACCACCAAAACATTAGACTAACAACTGTTCAGGCTGAGTTAATGGGTTTAAAGCAAATCATTGTTTCTTCTTCAGGCGTAAGGGAGAAAGAACTGGAGGACCTGTTTAACGTGCTCTCACGCCTTTCAGGAAGCATTGAAGGAATTGTTTCTGGCGCCATCGCGTCGAAATACCAGAAGACAAGGATAGACAGGGTTTGTGAGGCCTTGGGCCTGGAAAGCATAGCTCCATTGTGGGGGAGAGACCCTGTCAAGTTAATGTATGAACAGTTGGATAGCGGCATAGAAGCCATGATCGTGGGGTGCTATGCAATGGGACTAAACGAAAAGTGGCTTGGTAGGAAAATAGATGAGGAGGCAATTAGGGAGCTTGAGGGACTTTACAAGAAATACGGAGTAAATCCTGCGGGTGAAGGAGGCGAGATAGAAACATTTGTCTTAGATTGCCCGTTGTTCACCAAGAGAATAGAGGTTGTTGAGACAGAAAAAAAATTTGAAGGCGGGTCAGGACATCTTAACATATTAACCGTAAAATTGCGTGAAAAGACGGCAGGCGGTAATTAGGGGAAAAGTTAAAAAACTTTCCTTTCAATTAAAGAAATGCCATCCCTTGAAAGGGGGCCTCATGAGGGCTTGGTGATGATTGGGAATTGAGGGAGTTAAGAAGCGACGTCGTGAGGAAAGGGGTTGAAGCAACCCCTCACAGGTCCCTTTTTAGGGCGCTCGGCCTAACTGATGAAGACTTAGAGAAACCTTTGATCGCTGTTGTTAATTCTTGGAACGAGGTTGTGCCGGGGCACGTGCACCTCAGGGAATTAGCTGAAGCCGTTAAGGACGGGGTAAGGGAGAAGGGCGGGACTCCCCTTGAATTCAACACCATAGCAATATGTGACGGAATAGCAATGGGCCATGAGGGAATGAAGACTCCTTTGCCCAGCAGGGAACTTATAGCTGCATCCGTGGAACTCATGATTAAAGCTCACAGGTTCGATGCAATGGTTATGGTGGCTTCATGCGACAAAATAGTTCCCGGAATGGTTATGGCCGCATGCAGGCTAAACATTCCAACGGTTTTCGTTACAGGTGGAAACATGCTTCCAGGCAGTCTTAACGGCAGGGAAATAGCGTTCAGCCATGTCTATGAAGCAATAGCTTCATATAAGGCAGATAAAATAAGCCTTGACACCCTCTTAGAAATAGAGAGAAGCGTTTGCCCTGGACCTGGATCCTGCGCAGGCATGTATACTGCAAACACAATGGCCTGCCTTGTCGAGGCAATGGGTTTATCCTTGCCAGGATGCGGTGCAACTCCCGCCGTTTACTCGGAAAAAATAAAGATTGCAAGGGAAAGTGGAAGGAAGGTTATGGAGCTCTTGGAAAGGGACTTAAGCGTTCTGGAGATAGTGAACGAGCAATCCATTGAAAACGCCATCCGTGTTGACATGGCTTTAGGCGGGTCAACGAACACGGTTCTCCACTTGTCAGCTATAGCTAGGGAGGCAGGGTTTAACCTGCCCCTTGAAAGATTCGACGAACTCAGCAGGACGACCCCGCATCTTTGCAACATGAACCCAGCTGGCCCATACTACATGAAGGACCTTTACTTTGCCGGAGGAGTTCAAGCCCTAATGAAGGAACTAGAAGGCCTCCTTAACCTAGATGTTTTAACGGTTACAGGGAACACTCTACGTGAAAACCTTAAGACGGCTAAAGTGGTTAACAGGAAAGTGATTAGGCCCCTAAGCAGGCCTGTCCACAGGGAGGGAGGAATAGCAATACTGTGGGGTTCACTGGCGCCTAAGGGCTCCGTTGTGAAACAGAGCGCTGTTGACCCACTTATGATGAAGTTTAGAGGTGAAGCAAGGGTTTTCGACAGGGAGGAAGACGCCGTATCAGCCATCTTAAACAAGGAAATAACCGAGGGAACCGTTGTTGTAATAAGGTATGAAGGACCTAAGGGAGGGCCTGGAATGCGTGAAATGCTTGCACCAACCTCAGCCATCTCTGGAATGGGTTTGGAAAGATCCGTTGCACTTATAACTGACGGAAGATTTTCAGGTGCCACAAGGGGACCTGCAGTTGGACACGTCTCACCTGAAGCAATTGAGGGAGGACCCATTGCATTAGTTAGGGAGGGAGATGAGATAGAAATAGACATACCCAACAGAAAACTTGAACTCCTCATAGATGAAAGGGAAATGGAGAAGAGAAGAAAGAAATGGAGGCCTCCCCAAAGGAAAATTGAAAGAGGCTTTCTCTCACTCTATTCTAAGGTAGCTGGTTCAGCTAGTGAAGGAGCCGTATTCAAAGTGTAAGGAAGGCTTACTGAAAAGTGTTAAGTTGCTTCTCCCTTTAACCTTCTTTCAAAATTTCTAGCTAAGAAGATTTAGGGAGAGTTTAGACATAGGTTTTAAAAGGGAGTAAATAGTATTTTTCCTCAAAAACTCTGAAGATTCACAAAAACCTGAAAGGTGATTAATTGCAGGTACCCGAAATCCTTCAAAACATTTGGAGACAAATATCAGGGTTTCTACCTAATATCTTGTATGCTACTCTGACCTTGGTAATTGGATACCTGATAGGCCATTACTTTGCGAAAATGATTGACTCCATCCTAGCAAACTTGAAAGTGAACGAAAAGTTTGAGGAGAGCGAGATCGGCAGGAGCCTTAAAAGATCTGGTTACACGTTCTCAGGCTTAATAGGCTTAATATCAAAGGTCTTCATTTACATATTAACAATATTAACAGCCCTCAGCTTCTTAAACATACCTCTAACAACTCAGATAAACGTCGCAATAACAACTTATCTTCCAAGGGCTGTTGGCTCCATTATATTGTTTCTAGTGGGCGTAATGATTATAAACTGGGTTATTAAGTTAATGGCAGGAGCCCTCCCTGAAACAGATGTTTTAGCGAGGAACTGGATTATCTCAGGAATGAAATATATTTTTTACATAGTTCTTTTCCTTATGGCCCTAGAAATAACTCAGATAGCTGTGTCTGTTACACAAATACTTGCACAATCAATACTTTTCACTCTAGTCATAGGGCTAGGATTAACATTTGCCCTTATAATTGGATTAGGCTTCAGGGACGAGGCTAAAGTTATTTTCTCCACAGACCTCAACATACTCAGGGTTAACCAACACATTAAGGTTGCAGGTGTTGAGGGTAAAATAAGGAGGTTTTCGTTCCTGACGCTGGAACTGGAGGCAGGTGACGGAAGGAAAATCGTTGTTCCGAAGCGGAAGTTGTTAGAGGAAGGTTTTGAGATCCTAAAATGAAAACCCTTAAAGGAGGCTGTATGGGGCATCTCCCCAATGTGTGTAGGTAGCTGGTTCCCTTACAATCAATTCTTTGTTTTCACGTTAAAGGTTGAAGGAACGGAGAATCTGGCTTTAATTGCTTGGACGGCTACCGTGACTGCTGCAGGTTCCATAATACTTGGATATCACGTTTATTTAAAAATAAAAAGGGAATTCGATCAAAAATACAGGGCGAAAAACCTCTTGCCAAAAAGAATAGCCCACGGGATTGCATATTTCCTCTTCATTATCCTGTTAAGGGAAGCTATAATGCTACGAATAAAAGAAACCCCTGTGCCAGCTTTCCTCATAAACTTTGTTTGGCTCGTAACAATGGTGATAGCTGCTTTCATCCTGCTTGAAATA
>JAOZGF010000125.1 GCA_027491845.1 Thermoproteota archaeon
TAAGTCCCTAACAGCTAGGAGGAAACTGGAAAAAAAACCAGCCCTCTTTCCTAAACCGTACAGGGCCAAAACGATAACACACTCTAAAGTAACACTTACAGGTTTAAATTTAAGCCACACCCTTGACCTTGTACCAGGCACGTAAGTGGAGTTAAGCGATTTAACCATAATTCCTTCTAGGCCTTTGCCCAGGGCTTCTTGGTAAAAGTCAACTAGCTCTGATTCCGATCCACAAATTTTCCAGTCAACAACATATTCCTGCGGAACAATTTCACTCAGAATTTTCACTCTTTCTTCCAAAGGAATCTTCATGAGACTATTTCCGTTTAGGTAAAGTATATCGAAAGCTTTAACCGTTACCTTGACTTTCTCAAGCCTTTCTTCTTGTAGGGACCTGGGAAGGGTTCTGTCAAGCAGTGACTGGAAAGGAAGAATCTCACCTTCCTCATTCAACGCTATCACTTCAGAATCAACAATGCACTCCCTCGCTTCAAAGCCTTCAACTACGCTGCAGATTTCAGGCAGAGTCTCAGATTTTTCCTTTAGCCTCCTTGAAAAAAGCCATGTCTTTGAACCCAATTTATGTAACTGAAGCCTTGAACCATCATATTTATATTCAGCCCTCACAGGAAAAACCATCCTATCGATGGAGCCTAGATGGGCTAACATCGGTTTAACCGGTCTACCAGGCCTTACCAAATCTTTCAAAAGAAGTTTTTTGTTTTGATAGGCCAGTGAAGCTGCTTGAATCAATCCTAAAACCGAAGACGCTGTGAAGATATGGGATGAATCTATATTTAAAGCTTCAGATAGGGCGTAGATTACCGTTTTCTCTTTGAAACCTAATTTCAAGTCGCCTAAGACGAGTCTAACAATGTATTTAGCCTCTAACTTTGTGGAATAGTTTAGAAGGCTTGAAACAATCCCTATTCTCTCCTTTCTTGTTGCATTAACCAGTGATAATAAGGAATGGTAAACCTCGTTTACGTTTAATTTCGGCTTTGTTTGAAAAGACAGAACATATGCTGCTTCAGAGAGATCGCCATAGTCTCTATAGAGTTTCTCAAGGTATTCAGGGGAAACGGAGAAAGCTGTCAAAATAGATTCTTTAATTAACCGTGACCCTATGCCGATCCTTTCCTCAATAACCCTGCCCATAACCAACCTAATCTTTGCATTAATGTTTAGAGGGGCTTTATCAAGGAAGTTTTTTAGAAGGAGGATTTTCCCCTTTTTTCCGCTTATTGACTTCACTCTCTCGAAAAAGGAGACGAGTTTGTAGAAAGGAAAACCTCTAGGAACTTTCTTACCTTCCCTAATTAAGTAGACCCTAAAGTAGGGTAAGCCTGTTTCCCTCACCACTTTATCTATACTGTACCCTTGAGATAAAAGGTATTCAGCAACCTTTTCACTATCACCAAGTTCCCTTATTAACTTTGCAGTGGTAAGCGGTTTAACTTCAGGCATTTTCAGCGATCCTCAGGAAACCGTTGTCTGTAATGGTTACCCTGATTCTTTCCCTTTTAAAACCACACAGCCTACAGTCCAGCACTCTCACTATTCTTACGAAGTCTCCTCTCTTAGCTTTTAATTCCTGCATTTGATCCGTATAATACACTCTACCGTAATCAACAATAACGGTTCCATCCGCTATGTGCGCCAGCCCGATTCCGCCAGCTATGTCATAGCTATCCCATCTCTCCTCAGACCGCTGGTTCACGTAGAGGGCTGTAACCCCATGGTTTTGATTGAAGCGCATAAGCTCTGCCAACCGATACTTTAGAGCCCCCCTATATGCTTCAAGTAGGGTTAATGAATCAATCACTGTTAAATCTATCTTTTCCCTTGAAACAACGTATTTGTAGGTTTCAACAAGCTTAGTCCATTCTCTGAACTCGGGATAGGTTGCTGCATCCATTACGAAAAGGTTTTCAGAAACGTTGTCCCAGTTTAAACCAAGTAGTTCACACTTATTTTTCATCCTAGCTTGCAAATCAAACCTTGAAGTAGTTGTTTTCCATTGGTCCTCGCTTGAAATAAACAACACTTTTTTTCCGTTGGAAGAAACGTTTAATGCAACTTCCTCAACCAAGATGGATTTTCCGCTTCCAGGCAAACCTGTTATTATTAATTGTATTCCTTCAGGTATTCCGTTCAGAGGCTTACCTTCAGGGTTAAGGAAAAGAACGTCCAATAGCGTGTTTGTTTCCATTCCCCTTAAACCCTTGCCTATCTCGGTTGACTTGTCAGGTTTCAAGACAAGTTTTTCTATTTCAGGTCTTTTTTCCTCTACTTCAACTGAAAATGGCTTCTCAACTAGTTCCCATTCATCAACAGGCTTCCTGGTTTTTTCAATAGCCTCAGCCAACGACTTAGCCATTAGCTCTATTACTCTTTTCATTTCTGATTCTTCAGTTGATTCTTTACCTAACTTCCTTCTTAACTCAGTTGACTCCATACTTGCACACCGCTAGTAAGTATGTTGCCAATGATAACATTTAAAGCATGACCAACGTTTTCCTCATACGTCGTTTGAAAGTGACTGAACACTTCTTTTAAGAAAGAACCTTAACTTTCTGTTTTTAGACTTGCAAGGTTTCCTGTTTTCTTTAGCTGTTTCGGTCTAGATTATTTTTAAGGCCTCTTTGAAGAATGTTTGAAGCCTTCTTTTCGTTCTCTTTATCATTAGGTTGCCGATGTCAATTAGCCGCATTAAGTAGTCCTCCGTAACAATTATTTTCCCGTTCTCAGCTACGAGGGTTTCCAGTTTTTCGTTTCCCTCCAAATGAATCATTATTTTTTCCTTAAAACTAGAAATACCTATCCTCTTCACTCCAGCCCTCTTTGAAGCGTTAATGAAATTTATTGCTGCATCAATGTCCCTTGCACAGACGTGGAGAATGAACGGCTCAACCTTCAGCCAGACAGGTTTTTTTGTTCCAGCCTCATTCAGGGTCTCCCATACTTCCCCAAACTTAACGTTTTTATGCCATTTACCAATGAAAACAGACTCTCTTTTGTCCCATGTCCAAGGTATTTCTATTAAAACAATTCTTCCGGAGCAGGAAGAGGTTGTGAAGTATTTCTCACTGCCATTA
>JAOZGF010000150.1 GCA_027491845.1 Thermoproteota archaeon
TCCCTCACTTTTATCTTTATGGAGCTCTATTTTCACTTCCCCAATATCTCCTTTTGCGCTGGCGCTTAACACGTCATCCTTAACCTGGAAAGTGATTGACTCAGACACTGTTTCAGCATCCATTATCATGTTGCTTAACACACTTGAAATAAGTTTTCCATAGCATTTATAATCAATTTTCGGTGTTCTAGTCATTACTTCCATGCCGGAGATAAGCGGCAGCGAAAACACCCTTGTTGACGCGTCTTCAGTCTTTAACACGAACTTGTTTTTCTCTACATATGCCTCGAGAGAACCCTTCCCTAACCTTCTAGAAATGGTTTTGAGGTCTGTGAAAGAAAGACCTATCTCTTGTTTACTGTCACATTCAAACTTAACAAAGACTTCAGGAGGAAGGTTAACCTCAACCACCGCGACCTTCGCAAGATCCATGCTTCTCACAAGCAATCCTTCTTCTGGGGTGAAGAGGAGGGAGGCTTCATCTACTAATGCATTAACCGACTCAACGATGTACCTAAATGAACGAGTGTCCTCAAACACAATTTTCAGCATAACAACACCACTTAACTCAAAACAAGGTGGGTTGCCACAACCTCTGTTTTTCGTCTTAAATTAAGGATATCTAAATCTTTTAACGCAAGTTATTAAAATACTTTAAACGCCTTTAAAATTGTTTTGAAGAACATTTTGCACATTACCAAGTTAACAGTAAATGAACCCTAATCAAAAACAGGGCAGGACAACCACTTCTTTGATGCCGATTAAAACAATAACTTTAAATTATATAAATAAATTATGTTTTAGTTGGGCAACGGCCATAGAGGCTGGGGAAACACCTGAACCCATTCCGAACTCAGAAGTTAAGCCCAGCTTCGTTCTCCTAAGTACTGCGCTCCGAGAGGGCGTGGGAACAGGAGAAGCCGTTGCCCACTTACTTTTTAAAAATAAAGGAGATTTTAAAAATCAGGAGTTGTTTAGAAAAAATCTATTTGGTTTTTCAAAGGCAACAGCCTGCAACGCCCATGTTTAGAAGGTGAGCAAATGCTTCAAGGACTAGGACAAGAAAGCTGGTTTTCATTGTTCATTTTCTTTCTCTTCATGATCATAATGACCTTCTATGGTCAAAAAATACAAATGATGGTTTGGATCAGCGAAATAGAAAGAGCATTAAGAAAACTTAGAGATTACGTTGATAAGAGCAAAGGTAAAGCAATAAGCGTAGTTAAAAAATATGGAATGAATGAAAAAGAAATAAAAGTAAACCTGGAGAATTTCATAAGGTTCTTTATAATTTCACCTGTTGACCTTGATCCAGCAGGGGTTCTTGGAAGACTAGAATTCCTATTAGATAAGGGAAAGGAGAGAATCCATGAATACGCATCTATCCTCGCCCCAAAAGCAAGTGAGTCCGAAACAGACAACATAGAAAACATCTTGGGAGCTTGCATAGTCTTAGATAATCTCTACAGAATTGTCAGACACTTCCTCTTGTTAGGCAAAAAATCTCAAAGCACGCTGCACATCATGCAAGTTCACATGCAACTTCCCTTAATAATGAAGTTCGCTAAAGCATATTTTTCATCCCTTAAAGCTTTTTCAGAGGGCCATCCAATTGGCGATGGAGTGGGGCCGCTTGTTGTTTTCTATTTAATGGACGGGGCTCCAACTAAAGAGATAGCTAAAGACGTTGTGATGGCTGAAAGAGAATTTGAAGGAAGAAAACTAATACTTGTTAAGGCTAAAGGACCTGGTGGAAACGTAGGGAAACCAGGGGAAGCTATAAAGAAAATAATAGAAGAGAAAAAAGGAGAAATAGACATGATAATAATGATAGATGCCGCAGGCAAACTGGAGGGAGAGAAAACAGGCGAGATAGCTGAAGGAATAGGGGCCGCTATCGGCGACCCTGGACCCGAAAAATACAAGATAGAAGAATCAGCAAGGAAATACGGTATACCATTAAACGCAGTAATAATAAAGCAATCCTTGATTGAGGCAGTTACGACCATGAAGAAGGAAATAGCAGAGGCAGCAGTTAACGTTGTGGAGGTAGTTAAAAAGAGAATTCTAGAGAACACGTCAGCCAAGGCAACCGTGTTGGTCGCAGGAATAGGCAATAGTGTAGGCATAAGTCAATAAACAACTAAAAAAAGGAGGTAACCATGCTTTTCCCTTTACTAAATGATTTAACTCTACAGTTCCTCTTAACCATATTGCTAATACTTTCAATCATAGCCTTCCTTATCTTTCAATTATCCACTTACTTTAAGAAAAAGCCACAGAAAGAAGTGGTTATAACTCAAATGAAATGTAAGCCCTGCAACTATGAGGAAAAAAGAAACTTCCAACAAGGAGACTATGTGGGCAAAAAAACTGGGAAATGCCCTGAATGCGGGGGAGAAATGATCATATACTCTATTTATTCAGAACTAGTAAAAGGAAAACCTAAGCCCTACGTCAAAACATAACATCCGTCCCCTTCCACAACCAGTGTTTTTTCACATTGAGCAACCAATCCCCTTGACTTCTCAATTAATACAGGGTAAGGATACAGTAATCCTTTAAGCAAAAGTTTTTTAACCTTCTTGTTCAGTTCCTCTTCTTTGAAGCTTCGTTGCAGCCACCTCAAAGCAAAGGGGAAGCTTCCATATTCGTTCAAGATAAAGTTTAGGACGTTGTCCTTCAACTTAGTTTCCCTGCTAACACTCCTATAGATCCTAATGATGCTTGACTCCTCCACGTACCCTTCACCGTTTGTTGAGAACGGCTCTACAGCATAGACTTCCCCTCTTCTCATCTTCTTACCCCTGAAAGAACCCACGTTTGGAACATTTATTCCTCCATGCAACCTAAACCTTTCAAGCTTATGGCCTGTTAAATTCCTAATAGGGTTAAATCCATATGACTTAATTTTGTTCTCTATAACCCTCCCAACCTCACTTGTCCTAACACCATCCCTAATAACTTTAATTGCAGAGTTCAAAGCCTCCTCAGACGCAGCAATCAAGTCGTCGTGTTCGCCGGAGAAAGAAACAGTGTAAGCCGCATCTGCAATGTAGCCCTCCACGTGAACACCGCAGTCTATCTTAACAAGATCGCCATTTGAAAACCTGGCTTTTTCATTTAAATTAGGGGTAAAATGAGCTGCAACATGGTTAATGGATATATTAGTCGGGAAAGCAGGTTTCCCTCCTAAATCAACAATTTTCCTTTCGATTTTTTCAGCTATATCTACCAGCGAAGCCCCTGGAACAACTATTTTCCTTGAAAAGGATAACACTTCACACAATATTTTTCCAGCTTCCACATACTTTTCTAATTCCTCTTGAGACATCATTTTACACAACTCTGGAGGTTCAATTAAAACCATTTTGAGCCTGAAGCATAGTTATAAATGATTGCAAAACCAGTAAAAATAATACGTAACACGTTTATGAATCAGCAAAGCATTAAGCCAAAATTTTTTTATAGAAGAAAGGGCATATCATAAATACTAGTTTTAAAACAACACTGGACACACATTTTTTTTTAGTAGTCTTAAAAATCAATATCCTGATAAAATGAAAAATTACCATTATTCTCCTTGAAAAAGCGAAGCATCAAGCGTTGTAAAACATGTAAACATTCATGTAAATCCCTAATGTGATATGAAGTGAATATTTTAGCAACCGAGAAAAGCCTTAAAGAGTTTGAGGAACTCTTCCAACAAATACTTTCCCTATCCAAAACAGGGTGCTACATTATTGTTGAGGGAAAGAAGGACGTTCTTTCCTTAATGAAACTAAACGTTAATGGAAGGTTTATAACTATAGGGAGAGGGGTCAACCAAGTTTTCCGTGTGAATCTTTCTTGCAAAGGAAAAGCCATTGTCTTAACGGATTTTGACGAAAAAGGAGAAAGCCTTGCATCAGAAACCGAAAAAACCCTTGAAGAACTTGGAGTAACCATTGTTAGGGATTTAAGGAAAAGGCTTCGTCAACTGATAAGTTCATCAGACTTGCCTAAAGTTGTTGAGGGGTTTTCAACCTGGTATTTAAATAAAACAAAAAGAGTTAGGGGTGAGGAGAATTAATGATTAATGAAGAAACCACCATAAAATACGTTATAAAATGTGACTTAATGGCTCAAGGAATAGTTGAAAAACCAGACGTCGTCGGCGCAATATTTGGACAACTGGAAGGGCTGCTTGGAAAATATTTGGAGTTGAGAGAACTTCAAAAAACAGGTAGAATAGGCCGGATAGATGTAAAACTTGAATCAAAAGGTGGAAAAACAAATGGAATGATAATGGTTCCATCTAGCTTAGGAAAAGTGGAAACAGCAATCATTGCAGCAGCCTTGGAAACAATAGACAAAATAGGACCCTGCACAGCAAAAATAAGAATGAAAGAAATAGTTGACGTAAGAGAAATAAAGCGTGAAGCCATAAAGAAAAGGGCGATAGAAATACTTCAGAAATGGAACGAACAAAGCCAGTACCAAGGTGAATCACTAATAAGGGAAATCGAAGAAGCATTAAACGTTGGCGAAATAATCAGCTTTGGAGAAGAAAAACTTCCAGCTGGCCCAGACGTCGATAAGTCAAGGGAGATAATTGTTGTGGAAGGTAGGGCAGATGTAATTAACCTGCTTAGACACGGGATAAAGAACGCAATAGCTGTTGAAGGAACAAGCGTACCTAAGACGATAGTAGAGCTCAGCAAAAATAAGGAGGTAACAGCCTTCGTGGACGGAGACAGAGGAGGATCACTCATTTTAAAGGAACTCTTCCAAGTTGCAGACATAGACTACGTTGCCAGGGCACCGCAAGGAAAAGGAGTGGAAGAACTTGACGAGAAAGAAATCACTGAAGCCCTAAAGAACAGGGTTAACGTTAAAGACGCTGAAAGCCTTTACAAGAAACCCTTCCATACACACCTTATAAGGAAGGAACCAGTAATACCCCAAAACTTACTTGAAAAAATAACCGAAGCCATAAATGAAATTGGAAGGTTTCAAGCCATACTGCTGGACAAAAACGGAAGGAAGGTGGATGAAACATCCATAGATAAACTTAAGGAGACAATTCCCTCCGTTAAGCCTGAAACAATAGTTTTCGACGGAATAATAACGCAAAGAATAGTTGAGACAGCGTACAAACACGGAGTCAAAAGAATAATTGGGGTGAAAAAAGGCTCCCTTGAAAAGATACCTGTTAATATTTCCCTGCTTACCTTCGATGAAGTCAGAGAACTAAACAAGGCGTTAAACAAGAGATAAGGAAAGACTCTTGAGGCTTATTGAAGTAAACAAGAAAAAGGGATACCTGACACTAATACCTGAAAACCTGACGGACCTCTATTACTTATCACTGTACTTTGAGGAAGGGGACATCATTAAATCATGGACTTCAAGAAAGGTGAAGCCTCCCAGGGAAAGGAAAAGAAGCGACGAAGGAAAAAGGATACCTGTTACACTAACAATAAATGTTAGGTCGACAGAGTTTAAAGAGTTCTCAAACGCATTAAGGGTTAAAGGAGTAATCGTTGAAGACGTTGGGGAAATAGGGATAAAAGGAGCATTCCACACGATAAACATGAAGCCAGGGGCGAAAGTAACCATAAAAAAGAAAAAATGGAGCGAACAATTGCTGAACTACATTAAGTCAGCCGAAGAAGAAGCCATAAAACCAAGAATACTTGCAATCACGCTTGACTACGAAGAAGCAACAGTCGCCCTAATCACCTATAAAAGGATAAAGCTAGTGAGCAGGGTTAACTCAAGAATACCCGGTAAACAGGTTGAAGAAAGTGAAAGGGAAAAAGCGCTCCTACTCTACTTTAAAAAACTAGCTGAAGAAATTGAAAAAAACCTGTCAAGGATAAAAATAGATAAAGTTATTATAGCTGGACCCGGCTTCGCAAAAGAAAAATTCTACAGCTTCCTTAAAAACAAAGACTACACAGAAAAAATCAAGATCGTCTCTACAAGTTCAGCAACCGTATCAGGCATTGAAGAACTAGTTAAGAGAGGGGTTCTACAGGAAATTGTAAATGAGTCCTCCATAACAGAGGACTCAAAACTTTTAAGTAAAATGATGGAACTCCTGCTTAGGAAAAGTAGGAAAGTAGCTATAGGACTTGAAGAAGTTAAAAACGCAGCACAATATGGAGCAATAGACCTATTACTGGTCTCGGAAAAAATGCTGTGGAAAAAGGAATCCAGGGAGCAAGTAAAAGAAATAATAAGTACAATTAAAACGACGAAAGGAAAGGCAAGGTTCATTTCAACAACCCACGAAGCAGGAAAATATCTGGAGTCATTCGGCGGTATTGCAGCTTTCCTAAGATTTCCTGTTTAACAATCTTACAAACCAGGAAGGAGTGCTATTTTTTGAGGAGAACGTTTCTCAGGTGGGGGTTCCTTCTAGCCAGTTCCCTAAGTTTTTTCTCAAAGGAATCCTCAGGATCAAGGGATACTTCAACGAACACACCAGTCCTACCCTTTCCATTCCTCCTTAAGAGAACTCTTTCCCTTTCAAGCACAACATCTAAAGGAACACCAAGTAACCTCGCAACTTCCGTTTCTCTCCCAATAATAGACGATTCAACATGCCCAAGCTCCCAGGGTTCTATTAAGACAAGTCTTTTATCAACTCCCGGCACCCTCAAATTACCCTCTATTCCCTCCAAGTCAAGCAACCCTCCAAACTTGTAAAATCCCTCTTCTTTCAATGAAAATTTGCTTAATGGAAAAGCAACCCAAACATTTTCTTCTAACGAGATATAGGCCTTGACACATGAATTAGGCGTTGCCTGAACAATTTTTCTTTCACTAAAAGAGGAAAAACATTTTTTTAACGCTATCTCAACTAAATATGAAGGGACGACGTGGAAGATAACAATGTCAACATCACTTCCTTCATCCACATCCCCTCTAGCAACACTTCCATGCACATAACAATCTATCTGATAACTCATTAGCGTCTTAAGAACTTTTCTCGCCTTTTCTCTCAAGGAAGAAAGGAGCTCCCACCTGTCTTCATCATAAACAACCTTAACCCTGTCAAAAACCCTTGAAACCTTTTCTTTCATCCCAAACAACTCATAAAGCGTGTTTGAACAAAAAATTGTTGATTTTTTAAAATTAAAAAGAAATTGTTGTTCTCGTTAGTGTGGATATCATGGCAACCTGTTCATTTTGTAATTCCCGGTCAACAATTGAAGTTAAGAGTTCAGGCTTAAAACTATGCAGAAAATGCTTCATAAAGCTCCTTAGAAAGAAGGCAATGAAGACAATGAGGAAGTTATCAGCGCCGCAATACAGGGATAAAATAGCCCTCCCTATTTCTGGCAGGGGGCTTGACATTGCAAAGTTAAGGTTTATTTGGGAAATAGAAAAGAAGTTTCCGGTGAAGCTCTCCGTAATATCCGTTAATGAAGGAACGAGGGAAAGCAAACAAGTATTAGAAGACCTGGCAAAGCAATGTAGGGAGAAAG
>JAOZGF010000155.1 GCA_027491845.1 Thermoproteota archaeon
GAATGCTCTCAAGGTCTCTTTGAAGTAAGTACACATTTGTCTCGTCGGGTAAGTCGCCGAATTTCTCCCCTATTTTCTTTGCCATGTAACGTAAGACGTCTTCAGCGAACCTTGGCCTTGAAAGCGCTTTCCTTATAACCTGTATTTCATCTTTTTTCTTCAATAGCTCATATGTTGGGGCGCTCAGAGACTCCTCAGCTATTTCAAGTAGGTCGCTGGCATCTATCCTGTAGTTCTCGGGAACATCTATTATTATTGTGGCGTAACTTCTCTGCATGTGTGTCGGAATGGGTAATTCGGCTAAAATCGACTTAAGCGTGAAAGGATCTCCTATTTCTTTTTCAAGTAACTTTTTTATGTGGGCTTCTAAGTCTTTTTGGGCGCTTGGACAGGCTGTTATCCCACTTATTCTCACTCCAATTGACTTCTTAATTTTCAACCCACTTTCTTCCCTATGGGCCTTTGCTTTCCCTATTAGAATAAAGACTTCATAGGTTTTCTTTTTGCTTACAGGGGTCTCATGGGGGAAAATAACGTCCCCCATCAAAATAACTTCCGACCTAGTTCCATAAGGATGCTTAGAAAGCAGTTGTTCCGCTACCTTTGCACAGAATTCTTCCACCTTGATTTTTTCTCCAGCATAGAAAGACGAGGCCTCAACTATTGCTTCATAGCTTCTTGACGCATGTATGCCCCTATAGTCTGCAGGTAAGTCTATGTAGGCCTTAACCCTCGGAACAAATGCAGCTATCCTGTCGCTCACTTTAACAGAGAAAACAGGGACCCTTATTCCCTCTACGCCAACTCTCTTTATGTATAAGCCTACTTCTGGTTTTTGAACGTTTACATCTGAAATGTGCACGTCAATCACTGTTAATTAAAATTGATTAAAACAGTCCTTACATGAGCTTAACCTGTAACTTCACTCTGTTGAAGAAATGAGAGCATCACTTCCTCTGAATCATTAATGGAAAAATCTAAAAAAATTTTTTCATTATGACAACATTCTTGCAGAGAGAGGCGTTACATAGAAAACCTGAAACCCCCTTTTAACCTTTATTTACGGCTTGCTAGCGTTGATGAGAAAAAAGCCCTCTAGGTTTCCATGCAAGGAGAAAACTTTCTTTTCAAAGTTAAACAGGGATCTCCTTCAATCCTTTCCCAACCAAAAAATTTAATTCACTGTAATTTCAAGAAGAAAGCGGTTGCCTTCTCTTTCTAGAAGAAAGCATGGTTTGAGACGATTGCTCATGAGGAAATGGGCTAAATGCCTTGATGAAATAGGTTTAAGGAAGGGATTCATTTATGAAAGCATAGTGGTCACTGTTTCCCGAGAAGGAAAGCCCAATTTCGCCCCCATGGGAGTGCGTAGGTTAAACAATGAAAACCTTTCTCTTAAAATATTTAAAGAAACAAAAACCTTAAAGAACTTGCTAGAAACTTATGAGGCAACTGTAAACTTTATATGGGACGTTGAACTCTTTTATCTGTGCGTTTTTGAGAAAAAGAAGGTGTTAAAAGACAAAGTTTGTAGTTCACTCATGGTTAAACCGCCTCGACTGAAAGATGCAGGCGTTTATATCGAGTCATCTGTTAGGTCTCACAGGGAAATGAAAAACTCTAGAGTTGAAGTTGTGCTCGCAGTTAAGCACGTGAAAGCTGAAAAAACCTTTCCAAAACTGTTATGCAGGTGCGATTACGCTGTGATTGAAAGCTTAATTCACGTAACCAGGATACCTGTTTTTCTTAAGAAAAGAAACTTTAAAAAAGCAAAGGATCTAGCTTCCTTAATTGAACATTACAGCTCCCTCACTCAACGAGTTTGTCCAGGCAGCACCCATGAAAAGATAATGTTAAACATTCTCAAAAGAACGAAAAAATACCTTAACAACTTTGACAATTAAGCCAGTGAGGTGAAAAGTAAATCTAGAGTGTAGTTTCCCTAATGCTTTACATTAGCTTAAAAACTAAAAGAGGCATCCCACGGCAACTAAAGACAAGTTTGCCTTAACACTTAACCAAAGAAGGTTCAAAGGAGATTTTACATAAAAACAAAATAAAGTCGCTCACGCAGACACAATAAACTAACCCATGTAAATACAAAAAGAGAACACTGCCTTCCGTTTCCTAAACTTAACAAACTTGATTCCATTCGTAAAGTTGTTAAAAATTTAGTGAAATTAGTGAAATTAGTGAAGTCATTATTTCAGTTATCAAGGGAGAAGCCTACTCAAAAACTTATATTTATTTTCACCGGGAAAAATTTTAACCTTAGTACGAAAGAGGATGTAAAAATTGTCTGAGAAGCTTAAAAGAGAGTTTATAGAGCTTTTGGAGAAAGATTTAGACTTTCGTTACAGCGTGGCAGGGTATCTAGGCTTCTCAGAAATACTTAAGAGACTTAACAGAATAGGGGAAGGGCAAAACAAACTATGGGAGGAAGTCAAGAAGTTATGGATTGAGGTTAAAACAATACGTGAGGACCAGCGGAAACTTAGAGTTTTGTTTGAAAGCTTCGGCAGGGCTTTGGGAGTGACGCTTGAGGATTACACGGCTTCAGCGGTAAAACTTATGCTTGAGGATATGGGTTACCCCGGCGCAGAGGTTGGAAAAAAGACCCTGCTCTTTAACAACGAAATTTACGAGATAAACATATTTTGCGACGATCCATTAACAGTCGGTGAAGTTACACTATACATAAGGGATGTGGATGAAGCTAGAAGGGAACTGGAAAAACTGTTAAGGAGAATAGAGATAGCCGAGAAAAAAGAAAACAAAAAAGCGGTTCTCAAAGTTTTAGCTGTAGCTAACGCATCCAAAGAAGTGTTAGATCACCTGAAAACCATGGCAGAACAGAGAGACATAAGGCTATTGTATGGCAGAGAACTATGAGAACAATGCCTTTTGCCTAAAAACAAACTATGAGGCACTGAGGATTGAAAATAAATGATCACCAAAAATTTTAGGTAGAAGGTTAAAAGAGGCAGGACAAATGAAGGTCATTGTTAGAACGCCGTCAAGACTTCACTTCGGTTTTATAGATCTTAGAGGAAACTTGGGAAGAAAGTACGGATCCAGTGGGGTTGCCCTTAAAACTCCCAGAACAGTCGTTGAGGCTGAGGAAAAAAGCAAGCTCCAAATAGAAGGCTTAAACAAAGAGAGAACACGGTATTTTGTGAACTTATTCACGAAAAAATTAAAGTTAAACAAAAAGTTTTCCATCAGAGTTAGGGAAGTTATCCCTCCGCATGTGGGGCTCGGTTCAGGCACCCAGCTTGCCCTTGCAATCGGATTAAGTATCTCAAAATTATTTGGCTTAAGTTTAAAGATAGAAGAAATAAGTGAGTTAATGGAGAGGGGGAAAGTTTCTGGAGTCGGAATTCACGCTTTTAAACTGGGTGGATTCATAATAGATGGCGGACGCAAAGTAAATGAAACAGAAAAAAATATTCCTCCATTAATCTTTAGACACGACTTCCCAAGTGAGTGGAAATTTATGGTTTGCATACCCCCTATAAGCAAGGGCCTATCAGGCAAAATGGAAAAGGAAATCATGGAAAAACTCAAACCTTCACTCACTAACCAAGAAATTTCAAATGTGGCGAGGACAGTGTTGTTAAGGCTTATTCCTGCATTGATGGAAAAAAACATTGTTGAGTTTGGCGAAGCCCTCACTTTCATTGAGAAAATGACTGGTAAAGCCTTCAAAATTGTCCAAGGAGGAATCTTTAGGAATGAAAAAATTTCAAGGGGAATAAACATCCTACTCGAAGGGGGGGCCTATGGAGCAGGTCAAAGCTCATGGGGACCCGCCTTCTACGGGCTGTTCACAGATGAAGAAATTGAAGAAACAAAGGAAAAACTGGCAAGGGAAATAAGGGAGAAAACCGGTGCAAAAATTTTCTTAGCTGAGGCAAAGAACACTGGCGCCGAAGTAATAGAAGTTTAAACCACCTTTTCACACTTTCAAAGGAAAAACGACTAAAAAATCACCCTGTTTTCATGGGTATAAACATTCATTTTCCCTTCTCTAACGAAGCCAATCAAAGTTATCCCCATTTTCCTGGCAAGTTCAATTCCGCCGCTTAAGGGACCTGAGACAGAAATTATAACAGGTATCTTTGCTACACATGCCTTAAAAACAATTTCTAAAGACATTCTGCCGGAGAAAACCAACATTTTATTCTTCAAATTTATTCGATTCAAGAAGCAATAACCTATCACTTTGTCGCATGCATTGTGCCTGCTCACGTCCTCAGCATGGACAATAGGCTCCTCATCCTCCATGACAAGGGCGCAATGCACCCCCCCTGTCCTCTTAAAAAGAAAGCAGACCTCATTAAGGTAATCAACCGACCTCGCCACAGTCTCAACTTTAAGTTTTAAATTACCCTTTACAGGCTTCAAACCCAATTGCTCCATCATAAACTTGCTTTTTTCAATGGAGAAAAACTTGTTGGACAAGGCTTCTGAAAGGGAAACATATATCTTATTGTTTTCAATCTTTATTTTCTGGATTTCTTCCTTCCTATTTATATACCCCGTTGTGTAGAGTTGCCCGGCTACGAGCTCCCTTAACATCAAAGGAGTAGCAGAAAACACTCTAAACAGTTTTTCATTCAGATAAAGAGAAACTAGGGCCTCCAACGCAACAGAATCAGATTCCACTACTTCCTTCCCTGAAGAAAAGAAATATTTCGTTACCTTAACTCTACTTAACCCCTCCTTTTCCATGGGTCCGAATACTCCTAACTTTTAACACTTTTATCCAGAAAAAGACAGAAAGAACTGGTCTTTCACTTTCCGGTTTCACTTTCCCTTCCATACGGGTTTTCTTTTCTCCAAGAAAGCCTTAAGTCCCTCCACAGCATCACTTGTTTTCATCAATTCGTTCAAGTATATGTCAGTCACCCTCTTAGTCGCGTCCTCCCTGTCCAAGAACAAGGCACTATAGAAAGCCTTCTTCGTTATACTTAAAACAACAGGGCTCTTACCCCTCAACAAACCAATTAACCTGTCCACTTCCTCCTGCAACCTGTCCCTTGCAACTGCCTTGTTAACAAGCCCCATTTCCTCTGCTTCCTTTCCAGTAATAGGTTCACCTGTCATGACAAGCTCAAACGCCTTCAACCTACCGATTATCCTAGGCAGTAAAACAATTGCAATAGGAGGATAAACACCAACGTTTATTTCAGGCTGCCCCAGCCTGGCGTCCTCAGCAGCTATAACGAAGTCACAGGCCATGACAAGCTCAAAGCCTTCTCCCAAAGAAAAACCCTTTACCAAAGAAACAACAATCTTACTTGTCTTCCAAAGAGTGTAAAACACATTGTTAAAGGCATGGATAAACTCTTCCACTTTTT
>JAOZGF010000165.1 GCA_027491845.1 Thermoproteota archaeon
TCAAAGAGCCTTGTTGATCTAGGGGAAGAAACCCATCTAGTGGAGAGAAATCCATTCCTGGGAGGATGCGTCAACCATGTTGCCATAAACCCTGAAACAATAAATGCTTCAAAAAAACTGGCGAAACAACTGAATTCACTAATTGAAAGCAAACTCTTCAAGCTTCACTTGAAAAGCAAGGTTTCAAGCATTCATTCAACTGGAGATGGGTCAATCGCTGTTGAAATCATTGAAAAACCAACATACGTCAATGAAAAGTGCAATTTATGTGGTAAATGTGTTAATGCATGTCCAGTGACAGTTAAAAACGAATATGATGGAGATCTTTCGATTAGAAAAGCAATATTCTTTCCTCCTGACAAGGCTTACCCTAAAAAAGCCATAATAGATGAAAACAACTGCACCAGGTTAATAAAAGGAGGATGCATGAAATGCGTTGAAGTCTGTCCTCAAGAAGCGATTAATTTCAAGAAAGAAGGGAAAACTGTTAAAATAAAAGTTGGAAAAGTAATCTTAGCCACAGGACTATTTTTCCCGTTCAAAAAACCATTTTCCACTTTTAAACTCTCTGAAAAAAATTTTTTCAACATATTTCAGCTTTACAGGGTCCTAGACCTACTAAGTAAAGGAAAGAAAATTTTGAGGAAGGGAGAAATTCTCCTGTTTATAAGCGAAGCAAACAGGACAGGATACCTTGAATCAAGGGTTTTACTTACCGCCTCCAACCTCCTAGATAAAGCCGGGATAAAACCAATAATTTTGGTTGAAGAACTTAAAATGACCCCTGAAGACTATAAAGAAAAGTACATTCCCTTAACTGAAAAGGGAATAAAAATAAAATACGGTGAGATTGCTGAAGTAAAAACCGGGAAGGATCGCTTCACTGTTACCATAAAAACCTGGGATCAAACTGAAAAAAAAATAAAAACAAAGTACCTAGGAATAATTACACCCTTTTATTCCTCAAAAGAGAACATCAACCTCTCTAACCAATTCGGGATAGGTTTGGATGAGAAACTTTGTTTTAAAGGTAAGGGATTGAAGAACGTAGAGACGCAGAACCCCTCCGTCCTTGTTTGCGGAGCCTGTGAGGACATAAAGGGTGTTAATGAAACAATCGTCCAAGCTGTGACAGCAGGCATAGTTGCACATAAATCAAAGGCAAGGCATACAATAAAAATAATAGAAGAACTATGCGATAAATGCGGTGTTTGCACATGGATTTGCCCTAGGGACGCCATAAGTTTTGGGAAAGAATCATTAGAAATCAACCACTTGAGATGTAACGCATGTGGTTTATGTGTAAGTTACTGTGAAAAGGGAGCGATTCAAACAAGTTTTTATAGTTTAAGAAAGCTAGAGTTAAAGCTTAAAGAGATAAAATCCTACTTAAAAGAAAGGGTTCAATCATTAAAAATACTCCTGTATTGTAAGAGAAACGAGAAAACTCTGCATGAAGTTGTTGAAAGAGATAGTTCCATCCAAGAAAACACTGTCTATGTAGATGCACCTTGCTTAGCGATCTTACCCTCAAACCTCCTCTATAACTTGCTTAACTCTTTCAGGGAAATCATTTTATATGCATGCGAACAAAATAAATGTCCCTATGGAAACAATCCGGACAGAATAAAGAAATTAGCTGAAACTGTTTCAAAGACAATCAACCTGAAAGGAAACAGGAAGAAAATCAGGTTTATTAAGCGAGATTAAGATTAAGTAAGAGAAAGATTCACATGATTTTTAGATGTTACGAATTTACTGGTTGCGGCGGATGTTTAACAGCGTTAGCAGCAGTTAACCCAAAGGAGATCCATAGAAAGTTAAAGGTCAAGCTTTACTCGGCATTGCCTGAGGCCTCAAAAATTAAAGAATCGGATGTTTCAATTGTTACGGGCTGCATAAAAAGGGAAGAAGTAGGTGTTTTGAAGAAAATAAGAGAGAAAACTTCACTTTTAGTTTCACTAGGCTCGTGCTCCAGCCTAGGCGGGTTAACATATTACTTAAGCCTTAAAGAAAAGGGAGATAGAGAACTATACATTGTTGAAGAACTAACTAGAGTAGACGTTACAATTCCAGGCTGTCCACCCGACTTGAAAGATATAACCTTAAAGTTCAAACTAATTGCTGAAGGTGCAAAACCACTTATAGAAAAGACAAATGTTTGCAGTGAATGCGTTTACCAACCCCAAAAACCTGTTTCTTTTAAAAAAGAGAGAACATACCTTGAAAAAGGGAGCAGATGCTTACTGGAGCAAGGATTAATTTGTCAAGGTTACTTTACAGTTGGAGGATGCGGAGCTAAGTGTCCTATGGGAAACGTCCCATGTTATGGTTGCAGAGGTCCTGTAAACCAGTTTATGAGCCATATTTTTATGGATTTCCTTCAAGACAAGTTTGGTTTAAATCCAGAAGAAATAATTGAAGAAACGAAGTATTACTTAAAAAAAGTGTAAGCTCATGAAGAAAGAAATTAAAGGCGGCGCAATAGCAGGGATAAATGGATCAGCAAATATAGAATTAGAAATAGGGGAAGAAGTAAGCGTAAAAATAGAGCCAATTCAACCAAACATTTTTTCAGAAGAAAAACTGGTGGGAAACAAAATAAGCCACTGCATGCATTTACTGAGGGCATGGTGCGGCACATGTTATCCTTATAACCTCCTAGCTTTTATTGAGGCCGTAGAGAAAGCTATAGGAATAGAAATCAATGAATTCACAGCTTTAGAAAGAAAGCTTTACATAAATTACTTTTCAGTGAGGGACCTACTTACTTTCATTCTCATAGAGAACTCTTTAAACAAGTCCCTAAGGTCAAAACTAATTGCAAACACAGTAATTCATCTTAAAAGCCTGTTAAGCTCTGCTTTAACGCAGCTCTATGGCTCAAGCGTTTTTCCTCTTTACTTTGGCCTTGGAGGAATAACAAAGAAACTTGACAGCCTTACTTTGAGAGAAATCAGTTTGACAAATGAAAAAATGGTTAAAGAAGCCTACAAGCTCATATTTATGCTTAAGAAGAACAGTCAACGTTTAACATCGCTTCCACTACTAAACCTGGACACCCTACTCTACGACAGTGAAAGGGAAAAGATAGTCTACAGCAAGCAAAGTCAAACAATCACCTTTGAAACTAAAAAATTTTTTTCATTGTTTCTGAAAGAAAAGGAAGGCTTGAACCTTAACAACCCCATTATAGCATTAACAGGCTCTTCAGCCCGTTTCTCTAGTGATATAAGGAAATCTCCGACGTTGATGCAGGTGATTCTGTGTGAAGGCTTAGAAATCTACCGGAGACTAAAGGAATCCTTGAAGTTGTTACATTCAATGTTGAACCATAAGGGTAAGGGTTTAAGGAGAACTCCTAACATTAGGGAAGGGGAAGGAGTCGCTTGCATTGAAGCATCGAGGGGCCCTGTTCTTTGCAGGGTAGTTTTAGGTAAAGAAGGAAAAATAGCCGCACAAACTTTCATAAAGCCTTCGGAGATCATGTTACCTGC
>JAOZGF010000173.1 GCA_027491845.1 Thermoproteota archaeon
GTGTTTCGCCTTCAAGTAGGATGGATAAGGCGTTGATAGCTGCAGACGCTGTATCAGGCTTGATTGTTGCTGCTGCACTTGTCATGCCTACAAAGAAACTAGCGGAAGTAAGTGTTAAGACTCTTAAGAAAAAGTTTAAGGCGAAAGACTTTGCAAGGAATGTTAGAAGGGACAGAATAATGTTTTGCAAGGAAATTGGGCTAGAGAAAGACAAGTTTTTCGAGATAGCGTTGGAAAGCCTAAAAAAGGTTTCAAGCGAGTTAGGCCTATGATAGCTAACAACTTTTTAGCTACATTTTTTTTGGTTTCCTAAAGGTTTTAATCCTTAAATCCTGCAAGGGGCTTCTATTGAAAAACATTAGTCAATAAAGATATTGAAAAAGACATGAGAAACTTGCTGTCCTTCTTCCTTTTATTAGAAAAATATTTAACGTATTTAACATTGTTATAACACAGAACTCATACGGTGACACCATGTCCAAACGATTTCTCCATTATGGATGGATAATTATTTCAGCGGGTTTCCTAACTGTTCTCGGCGCCCATGGCTTCAGAAGGTTTGCTTACTCCTTAGTTCTCAAGGACATGAAGGTTGCTTTAAACCTCGATTACTTTCAACTAGGCCTAATAGCTACGGGAAACTTCATAGGTTACCTTGCCTTCGCCACTATTGGGGGGGCGTTGGCGAGCAAGTATGGCTCAAGGAAAGTGATCACGTTATCTGTTATTGTCATGGGAGTAACAATGATCTTAACTGGTGCTGCAAACACTTTCTTTGAAGTATTTGTTCTTAGGCTCATAACAGGCCTCGGCCACGGAAGTTCTTACTTGCCTGCAATGGCCCTTCCATCCATCTGGTTTGCCATGAAATTAAGGGGGAGGGCGACTGGGTACGTTTCAGCAGGAATAGGAGTAGGTTTCTCCCTCGCAGGGGTAATAGTTCCCCTTGTCTTAACGACTTACGGGGCTGATGGATGGAGATATGCATGGTTTTACCTGGGCACTGCATTGTTATTGATAGGTGTTGTTGACCTACTCCTCATAAGGAACAAGCCTGAAGATCTGGGTTTGAAACCTGTAGGGTACGAGGAACGCCCTAATCCTAAAAATGATCCAGAGTCAAGCCAAGGAGGCTCATCTTTCCAATGGAGGCTTGTTTACGCTTCAAAGGAGATATGGCTGGTTGGGATCGTCTACTTCATGTACGGTTTTTCCTATATAATCTACATAACTTTCTTTGCAGCATATCTCCAAACGGTTTTCGGTTGGACAATTGCTGAGGCAAGCAGCCTATGGTTCATGGTAGGCATACTAAGCATATTTAGCGGGATCATTTGGGGATGGATCTCAGATGTCTTAGGCAGGAAATACGGAATAGCCCTGGCATACATTGTTTTAATGATATCTTACATCCTCTATGCAATGGCTTTCCCTCCAGTGGGCATATATGCTTCAGCCATATTATTCGGAATAGCTGCATGGAGCGTACCCACTGTTTCTGTCGTAGCTGCAGCTGATTATGTGGAGCCTAAACTAAGGTCTGCCGCCGCTGGATTCGTAACATTGTTTTTCGGAATAGGTCAGGCGTTCGGGCCTGCTGCGGGGGGATACGCGATAGAAGCCACAAAAGTTTTTGCAAACGCCTTCTATATTGCAGCCGTGGTCAGTTTGATTGGTGGTCTAGGCGCGTTGTTGCTTAGGAAACCGCCAAAAGCTTAAACCTCAACGACCCTTCATTTATTTTTTTAAATGAAGCATTGTTTTTCTAGGCAGATGAACTTGAAAGAAGCAATGTTATATGAAAGAATAGGTGGGAAAAAAGTTAAATGTAATCTTTGCTCCAGAAACTGCACAATACCTGAAGGGAAAAGGGGGTTCTGCAGGGTGAGGGAAAACAGGGAAGGAACACTTTACACGTTGGTTTATGACAAGGTTGAAGCAACAATCCCTGACCCAATTCAAAAAAAGCCTTTGTTCCATTTCGCCCCTGGAACAATGACCTTCTCCATCTCAACAGTCGGATGCAATTTCAGATGCAAATTCTGCTGCAATTGGCTTTCGTCACAGTCCCAAGAAATAACTGGCAGAAGTATTCCCCCTAAAGAAATAGTTGAAATGGCTGAAAAATCCGGGTGCAGCGGGCTAAGCTACACCTACACTGAACAAACCATATTCTTTGAGTTAGCCTATGAAACAGCTCAAATGGCCCATAAAAAAGGCCTATACAACACGTTCGTCACAAACGGGTACATGACAAAGGAAGCCATAAGAATGATGGCGCCATACCTTGACGCCGCAACAGTTGATTTCAAGGGAGCAGGTGATCCTGACTTTTACCGGAAAATGATGGACGTTCCTGACCCATCGCCTATTTATGAAAACTTGAAAGAAATGAAGAGGAACGGCATATTCATTGAAATCACGAATTTGGTTGTCCCTAGAATTGGTGATTCAGAGGAGAGGATAAGGAAACTTTCCTCTTGGATAATTGAAAACCTTGGGGAAAAAACACCATTCCACTTACTAGCTTTTTTCCCCAGCTATCAAATGAACAACATACCCCCAGCCACCTCAGAGACATTAACAAGACTTGCTGACGCAGCTGAAGAAGAAGGATTAAAATTCGTTTACGTTGGAAACGTTCCTGGACATGAGAGAGAGAACACTTATTGCCCCTCATGCGGGAAAACCGTGATAACCAGGTGGAACGTTTACCTTAGAAAAATGAACGTTACGTTTGACGGGAAGTGCCCCCATTGCGGGGAAGAACTAAACCTGGGTGGTTTAAAATGGGTTAAAACGGGTTAAAATTGGTTAAAACTGGTTAAAACGATTTTGAAAAATCAGGTCTTGCAAAACATGTGGCAGAACTGCGCTCTAATGTGTGCGGTGTCACTTTTCCTTTAATCCCGCCTTCATCCCTTTTCTCTACCAATAGAATTATGTGGGACGCCTTTTTTAACGTAAATTTTTTAGGTGTTACGTATTTTAAGGAAACCTGTAGAGTCAGGTTAAGTTGGTTTTAGCCTTTTGAATGAGCCGGCGAAAAGGCTGTTGTCGGTAGGGGAAATGATAGCCCTTATAGCTAGGCTTGTGAAAGTCCTTTCAAGGATCAGGAACGTTTTGTCAGGGGTTTTCATAGTGTTGCTTGGAACCTTGGTTGGAGGGGTCATAGGATTCCACCATTTCGAAAAACTCGGTTGGTTCGACTCTTTCTATTTCACCATAGTAACTATTGCGACAATAGGTTTCGGGGACATTACACCTAAAACAACCTACGGAAAAATACTTGTAGTAGTTATTGCCACAATTGGGATTTCGTCATTCGCGATTGCGGTGACATCTTTAATAGAGACCATGGTGAGAGAGAAAGTAGGTGAGTTCTTTGGTATGGTTAACCCAACCCTAAACAAGCACGTTGTTATTTGTGGGTGGAACGAAACAGCTAAGGCGGCCTTAAAAGAACTTCTAGCATCAACGAAGAAGAAGATCGTTATTGTTGACGGTGAACTGGATAGGCCGCCTGTAGATGACTTAAGGGTGTCCCTGGTGAAGGGAGACTATAAGGAGAGAGACGTCCTGTTAAAAGCAGCGGTTGATTCAGCTTCTAACGTTATCGTTGCAACGGGAAACGATTCAGACACGATCATGACTGTCTTACAAATAAGGTCGCTTAACAAGAAAATACACATTGCTGCCGAGGCGAGGGGAGGGAATGTCCAGAACGTGTTGAAGCAAGCTGGTGCAAGCCATGTCATCACTAGCTTGGACTTCGGGGGAAGGATGCTTGCAACATCTGTTTCACAGCCTGGAACAGCTTCAATCTTTGACGACCTGAGTTCTACAGGTGCTGGAAACGATGTTTATGAAGTAAAGATACCGTCAAGCCTTCAGGGGAAAACATTTAGGGAAATACTGCTGGAGCTCAAAGAAGAGACAAACGTCCTTCCAATAGCGCTCCGGAGAAAAAACAACATAATAATAAACCCTGGACTGAAGAGTGTCATAGACAGGAACGATCAACTAGTCATCGTCTGTAGGCCTGAGGAACTTAAGTTGTTTAAGAAGAAGTATAAGCAGTAATCTTCTTTGA
>JAOZGF010000175.1 GCA_027491845.1 Thermoproteota archaeon
AAGAGTTACTGGTCATCGGCGGGGTTGAAGCATCACCAAGGCTCAAGGAAATGTTGAACATAATGTGTAGAGAAAGAAATGCAAAGCTATTCTACGTTGATAAGCAATACGCCAGAGACAATGGAGCAATGATAGCGTGGTGCGGCCTGCTTCAATACAAGCACTGCGAAAAACCCTCTGTCTCAATTAAGGAAAGCCAAATAAAACCTAAATGGAGGACAGATGAAGTGAGAGTGGAATGGATGGAGTAATAAGAACAAAAAGAATAGTGGCGATAGGTGCTGAAGCGATTTTGTATAGAGCAACATGGATTAATAGGGAGGTTATCATTAAAAAAAGGGTAAAGAAAAGCTATAGAAATCCCCGCCTAGATAATTCAATAAGAAAGGAAAGAACAAGGAAGGAAGCAAGCTTAATATCAAGGTCAAGAAGCTTTGGCGTTCCAACACCCATTGTTTTCGATGTAGACCTCGTTGACTGCACAATAGTAATGGAATATATTCCCGGAACAACTTTAAAGGAAGAAGCAGATAAAGTTGGACAAGAGGCAAGGCAGTACTTCTATTTACTTGGAGAAAACATAGGGAAACTGCATGGGAATAACGTGGCCCATGGAGACCTAACCACGTCAAACTTGTTAGTTTACAACGGCCACATTTACATTATTGATTTTGGTCTGGCTGAAATAACAAGTTCAATTGAGGACTTCGCAGTCGACTTACACCTCTTTGAGACGTCCATCAGGAACACGCATGGAGCCAAGGCAGAAGACCTGATTCAGGAGGCATATGAAGCATATTCCTCTTGTTTCGATAATGCGCTTGAAGTGTTTAAGAGGAAAAAGGAAGTAGAAAAGAGAGGGAGATACAAGACAAGATGAAAATATTCTTTGTGACAACAAATCTAAACAAGTTTGAAGAAGCAAGAGACATTCTTGAGAAATATGGAGTAAAACTAAAAATTTACAGGGAAAAACCTGTAGAAGTACAATGTGAAAAGATAGAAGAAATAGCTAGGTTATGCGCTATTAAAGCATACAAGAAGCTCAAGGAACCCTTAATTGTAGAAGATGCAGGGCTCTTCATAGAACACTTAAAGGGTTTCCCAGGACCCTATTCATCCTTCACCTATAAAAAAATCGGTTGCGAAGGAATCCTAAACCTACTTTCCCACGTGACAAATAGATCAGCATATTTTTTATCGGTTGTTGTTTACGTGGATGAAGAAACCCTAATGACTTTTAAAGGCAAAGTTAAAGGATATATTTCACAGGATAAGAGAGGTGAAAAATGGGGGTTCGACCCCATCTTCATCCCGGAGGGATCAAGTAAGACCTTTGGGGAAATGACTGCCCAAGAAAAAAACACCTATTCACATAGAAGTAGGGCTATGGAAAAGTTAGGTAGATGGCTTAGAAAGAAGGAAAAACAGGTTTTCGTTTAAAGAGGAATGAAAATGGCTAGGATGCATAGCAGGAGGAAGGGGAAATCCCATTCAAACAAGCCCGCTACACTCACAACTCCAAGTTGGCTCATGCATGAAGAAGCAAGGTTAGAAATAGAGCAGACAATCGAAAAACTTGCCAAGGAAGGAATAAGTCCAAGTAAGATTGGCGTGATCCTAAGAGACAGTTACGGCGTCCCGTCAGTCAAGCCAATACTCGGAATGAAACTAAAAAGATACTTAGAATCAAAGAACCTTGCACCTTCACTGCCTGAAGATCTTTTAAATCTAATGAAAAAAGCCGTTAGGCTTCACAGCCACCTAGAAAAACACCATAAAGACATACATAACAGGAGGGCCCTGCAGCTGATCCAAGCAAAAATACACAGATTAACGAGGTATTATAAAAGAAAGAAGATCTTGCCTGAAGACTGGAGATTCGACATAGAAAGAGCTAAAATGATCCTGTCTCGAGCATGACATACGGTGAACACTGATTCCAGAACGTAAAATCGCGGATTTCAAAGAAGAGTCACGTGAAGCAGGCAAGACAATCTTAGAAAT
>JAOZGF010000183.1 GCA_027491845.1 Thermoproteota archaeon
GTGACATGTAAAAATAAAAGACAGCAGAGTCCTTTACAAGACCTATCACAGGGAATCCTTCGTCTTTAGAGTACCTGAAAAGGTTTGAAAAGGAATCAAAGAAGTCTTTAAGCAGGAAGGGATGCGTAACGTATTCCCTCTTAGCGAAAGGAAACCTGCTCAAGTACAAAGAACCATCCATCAAGACAAACGGTTTCTTTCCATCTCTAACAACTTTCTCAGCTGCCTTTAAGGCAACCCTGTTCTCGACAATCTGCCTAACATATGAAGGAACAAAGGATTTATCCCTGTCATCGAACAAGCGGCCTACATAAATTGAAACGTCCTTCAGGCAAAGCGGGCTCCTTTCCAATCCATAAAGCAAGGAGCAAGCCCTAGCTACAGCAACGAACCAGCCGTGCATGAACTCCGACCTCTGAACTCCGCCGTCAACTGAAACAAGTACGTAGCCCTCCAAGTCCGTTGCCTCGGAAAAACGATGCCAATACTCCCTAACCCTGCCTGAAAGGGCCCTTGTAAAACCTGTTTCCCGACCTATCCTTTCAGCTTCAAACCTAACCTTACCAAGTTCTACAAGGAACTCGTCAAAGAAAACATCCCTAACAGACATCTAAGGCTTCCTTCCCACCTGAAAACAGCTTTTCAATTTAAACTTTCAATTTAAACTTTCAAGGTTTCCCGGCCAACCAAGCCTTCCCCCATTCTTCACTGAAAACAAGTTCAGAAAGTTTTTTTCTTTCCGGCGCCCTAAAAGGAGCCCTTTCAGGGTAACCCATCGGTATCAAGCAAACCAGTTTAAACCCGTTAGGCACGTTAAGTATTTTCTCCGCCTTCCCCGAGTCAAAGTACCCGACAACAACGGAGCCCAAGCCTTGTTCATATGCTTCCAAAAGTATGTTTTGCGTGGATAAGCCAAGGTCAAACATGTACCAGTCTCCCTTATCAGTTACAACGTCCCCCCTATAATACCCTGACTTACCTAGCTCCCCGCACACACACAAGACAACAGGTGCTTCCGCAACAGACCTCCTAGCTGGATTACCTGTCGGAAGAGTTTCACTAAGCAACCTTTTCCTTTCAGGATCCCTCACCAAGATAAACCTCCAGCACTGGGTGTTAGCCCAGGAAGGAGCCCACCTAGCGGCTTCAAGGACCCTTTTAATTTTTTCATCCTCAACATCCCTAGCCAAGAATTTCCTTACACTCCTCCTACCTCTAATATCTGAAAAAACATTCATAAACAACACCACCCAAAACCTTCAGCAACAAAAAAGGTGAAACGCTTAAGTAAATTATTCTAATAATTATTTAAAGAACCCATAAAAAGAATATTTCGTCCCAACTAAAAAGAGAGGAAGAAAAATGTCTGTCACTGCTGAGGAAATTGTCAAACTCTTTGAAAAAGACAAAAAATCCACTAAAAAACTATCTGAACTCCTCATGACAGATCCAGAAATAAGGCTATCAATAATAAACTCAATAATAAGGGACGTAGCAACTAAAGACTATGTGGACAACAAGTTCCAAGAACTAAAAAACTATATAGATGAAAAAATAAACGACGTGAGCGAAAACATAAACCAAAGAATAAACGACGTGAGCGAAAACATAAACCAAAGAATAAACGACGTGAGCGAAAACATAAACCAAAGAATAAGTGACGTGTATGGGATCGTTAAGGCATCCCTGGTTGCAATAGTGGTTACACTTGCATCAACGATCCTCACTCCACTCCTACTAAGAATTTTCTTTGGATGACATTCCTTTCAAACCCTTAAATTTAAGAAGAAAAGAAGCCAAAGAGCCGAAGAACCTGGAACCCAAGGATTTAAAGAAAAATTACCATTTAAACACTTAAGTTAGAATGCCTAAAACGAAAACCATGGAGAAAGATAGAAAGAACGTTTTTACCCATAAGTTCTTTGCAATCTGTTTAACATATGTATTTTCAATCAATGCAGCCTACTTCCTTTCAACCAGAGCCGCAGTAATGTTGATAAAGAAACCCTATTGGGTTACTTTACAATTCGTTCTCCCAACGGTTTACGTTGTACTTATAAAAAAGAACTCCATGGAGGTTTTAGGTTACAGGAAGGAAAAAGCGATTAAAGGATATCTAGCTGGCTTAGCCATCGCTTTACCCCTACGGCTCATTGAAGACCACGTGAAAAAGGAAAATCTCTTCAGTTTCCTTTCAGCACATCAATTCTGGACGTCCATTGAAACAATCCCGGTAGAGGAACTATCCCTAAGCCAAAAAATACTTGCAACGTTAATTTGCTTTACGGTTCCACCCATGTGCGAGGAAACCTTCTACAGGGGCTTCCTTCAACAGTACCTGGAAAAAAGAATGGGGAAATGTGGCATAATTGTTCAAGCCATGCTGTTCGCGGTTAACCCGTTGCACTTAGGCCAAGGGGTCGCAGGCGTTTTCTTCGCCTTTTATTACGGCATCGCGCTTGGAGCCGTCTTTTACTTTTCACGGTCAATGGCCCCGCTTTTCTCAATGCATGGCATGGTCAATGCTTACCCAGTCCTTTTAAGCCTCTTATAAACCTGAAGCCGTCTTCTTGCCTAACAAGAATGTGATCTGCTTTATAGGACGACGAACGCGCTAACGCCTTGCAAGACCAACTATTCAAGGCGATTGCTAGGCAGCCAACCTCTTAAAAAGCAGGTTGGCTTCAAGAGCTATTTTTATAGCCAGCCAAAGCCTCTAAAACCTTTACTTCAACAATGAGTTCATCCATTATCAACGTATAACCATGCCAATCTCTAATGAAGGATGAAAACCATTCCATTCCATGTACAACGCCACTGCAAGGGTTTTCTCCCATATGAAAGGCCTTGTTCTCCTCAAATAACGTGAAACCTAAAACCGGCAAAGTCACACCATCAAAAACTTTTCTCTTTCAAGGGATCCTAGGTAGTCCATGAATGGCCGTAGGATTTATAAAAAAAAGTTCTTTAAACCATTACTAACCCACAAAAATTTCAAGGAAACGTTTTCCCCGGTGAAAAGGTAAATTGTCAACTAGAAGGGAAGAACTCCTGGAGAGACTTAGAAAACTTGAAGAAGCATTTTCAACAGGAAAAATAAGTGCAGAAACATATCAAGAACTTAAAAGAAAGTACCAGAGAGAACTTTCCACCCTAGAAAAAATCCCTCCTCCACCAACAATCCCACCGACAACCCCTCCACCTCCACCACCCCCACCAACGCCACCGCAAGCACCGTCAAGGATCCCACCTCCGCCTCCAGAACAAGGTGAGGCCGAACGAAAA
>JAOZGF010000195.1 GCA_027491845.1 Thermoproteota archaeon
AAGACCCATTGAAATGGAGGCTCCGATCATCATCGGGGCAATGTCCTTTGGAGCTTTGAGTAAAAAAGCAAAGATAGCCATAGCTAAGGCAGCTTCAAGTATAGGTATCCCGGTAAATACAGGTGAGGGAGGAATGCTTCCTGAAGAAAGGGAAAACGCCTCCATCCTAATAGCTCAATATGCTTCAGGGAGATTCGGGGTCTCAGCACAATATTTGCAGAGCGCTGACGCTGTTGAAATAAAAATTGGACAGGGAGCCAAGGCAGGTCAAGGAGGCTTACTGCTGGGTGAAAAGGTCAAGGGAGAAATAGCCAAGATCAGAGGGATTCCTTCAGGAACAGATGCAGTTAGCCCTGCGAGACATTTAGACATTGTTGGCCCTGAAGACCTTAAAATGAAGATTGAACAACTAAGGGAGGTAACGGACTGGAAGGTTCCGATAATTGTTAAGTACTCAGCTGGCAGGGTTTCAGATGATGTCAAAATAGCTGCCAAAGCAGGTGCAGACATCATAGTGATAGACGGGAAACAGGGAGGCACTGGAGCTGCTCCTGAAATAGTTCTTGAACACGCAGGGATCCCGACTGTTGCAGCTATAGTTGAAGCAGACAGGGCCCTGAAAAAACTGAAGATGAGAAACCAGGTTAACCTAGTTGTTTCAGGCGGGATAAGAAATGGGGCGGATGTAGCTAAGGCGCTTGCGTTAGGTGCTGATGCAGTAGCGATTTCAACCTCTGTCCTAGTTGCAATGGGCTGCCGCGTCTGCGGCCTTTGCTCGGAAGGAATATGTCCAAGGGGGATAGCTACTCAAGACGAAGATCTAACTAAGAGGCTTAACATCGATAAAGCGGCGAAGAGGGTTGAAAACTTCCTTAAGACAATGGTTGAAGAAATACAAATGCTAACCCAGCTTGCAGGAAAGACAGATGTAAGAAACCTAGAACCTGAAGACTTAAGGTCTCTGACAGTTAATGCATCAGCAATAACCGGAGTAAAACTCGTTGGCAGAGACTAAAAAAGTTATTTTTAGCGGGAATGAATCCTTACTTAACCTTTTTTTTATTTGATTTTCTAGAAATGAACTCATTTAAAGCTTCTTTCTCCAAGAAAAAAGAAGTAATTAGAGAATACAACAGATCAGCTGTTTTCTATGACAAAAGATACCTTAACATTCAAAGAAACAAGCATCTTATCCTTTTAAAGGAACTTAAGCTGTCCTTTGAAAATGTTTTGGATTGTGGATGCGGTACAGGTGAGTTAGTCAAGTTGTTGGGTGGTGAGGCAAAGGACGTTGTAGGTGTAGACATATCCGTTAACATGCTTGAGATAGCTAAGAAAAAGAGCAGCGTACTAGCAAACGTAGACTTCGTGTGCGCCGACGCATGTTTCCTGCCTTTCAAGAGAGAAACATTCGGAAAAGTGTTTATTGTGACGGTTCTCCAAAACATTCCTGAGAAAAACCTACCTAACATGTTAAAAGAGGTACGTAGGGTAATGGGGAGAAAAGGGTTGGCAGGAGTTTCAGCTTTAAAGAAGACAATCGAGTTAAAAAAGGCAATAAAACTGTTTGAGAAAGCAGGTTTCAAAGTAAAGCGGCGTCTAAATATAAGGGAACTGGAAGATTACGTTTTTATCTTACAAAACCAGATTTAAACTCCACATTTTAACATGCCTTAAGAAGTTTTCAGGTGGATGAAGTTTTTTCACCTTATGAAAGGAGATTTTTACAGCTAACTCTGCTTGTATGCTTTAACCTTCAACTTTTAGCTTTAAAACGATGACTTTAGCTGTTTCAAGCCACTCAAAAGTAATTACGCTTCATTCTCTAGGCAGGCTTGAAAAGCTTACATTCACGCCTCTTTTTCTAGTAAAACTAGCTTTCCTTCATTGATCTAAGACTTCCTTTTAGAAATCTTCTTCCGTGTAGAGTAGTATTCCATCACTTAATACGTCCAATAAAGAAGGCCTTGATTCCTTTGCTTCTCAGCCTTTATGGAAACAAAACTGAGAAGGGAATTTATTTGAAAACGTTGAAATGTTCTTCTATGGTGTTGGCAAGAAGCATGTTTATCTTTTTGAGAAGCTCTTAAGGAAGTTCTGGAAGTCCCTAGGAAACAGTGGCATTCATATCCCTCTAACAGTTGAGCCTTCATCGCAATGCTGCCGAAAAACACAATTAAGAGACCAATCTGATCTTTTCTCTAGGCCTAACAACTTCCAACAATTTCCTTCATGTCGGATGCCTGATGTAGAGTTTGAGCCTTTCTCCCTTGTTTATCTGAATTTTACATGGTCCCTCAAAGGTTAAGCCAGAGTCAAGGTCTAAACCAAGTAAACTTATAATTCTCTATTTTCCCATCTCTTTTTACCGTGGAAATTATGAATCTCTTCTTTACAGTTGTCGCAACCCTGCCAGCCCTGATTAACTCAATGGGTGTGAAAACAGAGTCTTCAGAGAAGACATGGCACATGAAAGGGGCGTGATCTATGCCTGGCCCATACCTGTAAATGATGAAATCCACTCCAAACTTTGATCCCGCCTTGACAATAAACCCCTTATCCCTCCAGTAGTTATAGGTTACACATCTCTCATGGAATCTTTCCCTGTATCTTGAAACCTTTGTAATGAACTCTTCATGACTCAGCTTCTTCCCTGTTTCTTGATCATAAACCTCTAACTTGTTTTTCTGTAAGAGATAATTTGCCTCGTAAAGGGATAATTGTGAAGGAGAATCAAACTTTTTCGTTTTAGGTTTCCTTATGCCGATTGGATGTCCAAAGTAGCCTTCTGCATAAATGCTTTGTGAATCTTCAATATCCCACACAATTAGGCGGTCGAATGTTAAGTAGGCCTTTACAGGCTTAAAATTAAGTGAAACTTCCCTTATAGTCGGCAAATCAATTAACCTGGAAACATAGTAGGATATTATTCCTTCATCGTCTATTATGCCCATTAAAAGGACTTTTCTCAGCGCCATAGCTCTTTTAACTGCTTCAGTGAATTCAGAAATGCTCATTGGCTTGTCTTCAGACACAACATAAACCAAATGTCTAGAATAAGATTTTTCATCTATGTAACCCCTCGGGAACAACCTCATCATGGGCTTAGGACCCATCCTCACAACTCTACCCCTATTCCTTAAGTCAAGGTAGACGAGGTAAGAGAGGAACTTGTCTTGTGAGAAACCTGTTTTCTGGAGAACCTCAGGTGGCTGAAGTTCTTTTCCGGAATCAGGAGACAATATTTTGGCCTTATTCATCCTGTGAAGGTAAAGAACCTCCACAATATCTAACTCCAGCATCCCACCGTTAACTTCGAACCCGTACCCCCTCTCTTTCAACAATTCTATGGTTTCACCGTCTTTAACATACATTTTTCCGTTTTCAAAGTAGCATTTCACCAAAACCTCTGACCACTCCATTTGCCATGCCACCGCTGAGTTCTCACTTTTCGGCCAACTTAAATAGTATTATTTTAAAGTTGTTAAATAATTTGGGTTGTGAAGTCGGAGGTTCTTTATTGTCTCAAGAACGCTTGGTGAGGCATGACAGAAGAGATGGAATGCTTATTATCGGAGTAACAATTGCAGCGTTTGTTTCAATAAACGTTTTAGACTTAATTGTTTTAACAGCTTATCTCCTTTATACTGGCAAGGTAAACGTTGTTGAGGCTTTAAAAGAAACCATTTTAATCCAAATAATCTTGAACGAACTAACCTTGTTCTTTTGGTTCCTTGCCTCAGCCAAGCACTTGTTCCAGAAAAACATTAAGTATTTCTATGGCGAATCAGCTGCTTTGCGGAAAGAAATCCTAATTGGACTAGGGATCGGCCTCACAGGCTTCTTTCTCGCAACCCTAACTGCAGCATTTATAGAGAGAGTTACAGGTTTTAAGGTTCCCACATATTTTATAGAAGTCTTTAAGCCAACCTCCATGGAAAACTTGCTTGTTTGGATACTTACCATTTGGTTTTTGGTTGCCCCCGTTGAGGAATTGTTTTTTAGAGGCTTAATTCAAACAGTTATGGAAGGATGGAGAGGTGGTTTTTTCGGAGTAAGTGTTTCATCTCTGATCTTTGGTTTAATCCATTTCAGCCCAGACCTCTGGCCTAGGTCAATTGTCGTATTTATCTTAGGCATACTCTACGGCTCAGTTTTCCATCAAAGGAAAAACATTTCTTCCTGCTGGGTAGCTCACGGGATTAATGACACGATCGTTTCCCTAATGCTGTTTTTCCTGCAGGCTTAACCGCTTTCCTTAACGTCCACCATGAACAAGTAAGGGTTAACTTTTCTGACAGAACCAATCAAATACGTTTCCTTAGCCTCTTCAGGGAGCTTCACTGTAAGTAGTGAAACCATGCCAGCCGTACCTGTTCTTTCAATCCCTGCAACGTAAACAAGTGAAAGAGACTCGTTCCAAGGATTAGCAGTAATACATATAAAGCCTTTATCTTTTCCCATGTAGGTTTTCTTTCTCGACACTATTTTTATTTCTCCTTTCAGGTCCCTGAAACCTACGTCCAAGGACCTTTCTACTTCATATGCAACGTAATTGGCTATGGGGCCACCTACAATGATTAAGTCAGAGTCCTTCAGTGTTTCAAGGGTTAAATTCGAGTCAACTTCAATCTTAACTTCCTTACCTATTTTTTTCTCTAAATATGCCTTCAAGGATAAAGCCGATTTCCTGTCTGATTCCAATCCTTCTTTACTCGGATTAAGGGATCCCACAGCGATAATTATTTTCGAAGAATTAGTGTAACCTAGGAATGACGGCCACTCCTTCAATTTAAATTTTCCCTGAATCCTCAATTGAACCTCTAAGTCAACGTACTTATTCACCGTTAAAACCCAACCTTCCAAGCTGATTCCTTCAGCAATAACGCGTATGGGAGGAGAACCAGTGACAACAACCGTAATCCTATGCATACCTGGCTCAACTGCTTTAAGAGTCCAGTTTACCTTAACTTTTTCCCCGCCAGCCAGTAGAAGTTCTTTGTTCTCTCTAACCACAGCCTCTGGAGGAATAACCTGAATTATCCTTGCCTGGTTGCCCTCCAACATTACTCCTCTGTAATATATTATTTCTGCAGTCACGTTCTGGGCATAGTACGCGTTCGGAAACCTATTTTTAATTTCTACTGACAAGTTGAACCTATCTCCTTCACATATCTTCCTTGGACAGCTCACGTTAAGCTCCAAAATAATTGGCGCATTTTCCTGTTGGAAAAAAGTATTTTGTGAAGTCAGTCCGCAGGCTCCACAGGAACAATTACTGCTTATTTCAAGTGGAAACAAAAATGAAACCAGTAACATAAATAAAAATAAACAGC
>JAOZGF010000196.1 GCA_027491845.1 Thermoproteota archaeon
TGCTTTACCAAAAAAAGCTTCTATGGTTTCTCCTGATCCTTTTCCATTTCTCTGCTGCAGCAATTCTCTTCGGTCACCTTAGGGGATTCGGCGTGTGGTCCCTTAATTGGCTTAATTTTATGGGAGAGGAATGGATTGTTTTTCTTAAAGAGGAACTACCTGTTTATCTGGCCTTCACATCCTTCACAGTACTCCTCCTACTGCTGGGTAGAAGGATTTTTATGGTTAAAGAGAAAAAAATTAGCTCTCTTTCTGATTACCTAGCAATTAGTGTACTGCTTTTATCCATTTTAACAGGCCTGGGGACAAGGTTTTACTCCACTTTTTCCCTAAGCCCTTTAACAATAGAGTTCCTACCTGGCCTTGTCCTAAAACTAGATGAACAACCGCCAATTATCTGGGCCAGCCTTCACTTCCTTTTTACACAAATTTTCTTTATGGCAATCCCATACACAAAGCTTCTGCACATAATCAGTGGATCCTTGTCATCTGCTTTTTACGGGGCCTACAGGGAGGTGTTAACTGAGAAATAGAGGTGTTTGAGATTCTTGATAAAATAAGGAGGGTCTCAGGAAAAGTTTTAATGGAGCTAGAGACATGCACAAGGTGCTCCATCTGCGCAGACACCTGCCCAACCTATCTAGAGGTTAAGGAGCCCTCACTGGTTCCTGGCGGGAGGGCAGCGTTATTCCTAAGACTCTACAGGAAGAAGACTTCCTTGATCAGAAAGCTTTTGGGCAATGGAGAAATAAGTGAAGACGAGGTTAAGGCGCTTCTTCAAAGCAGCTACAACTGTACGCTGTGCGGTAGATGCATGGAAGCCTGCCCGTTCGGTTTTCAAACAGTCGAAATGTGGACTGAAATTAGGTTGATTCTCTATGAAGAAGGCTTCCTTCCAAATGAACTAGGGGGCCTCTCCCAAAACCTTCATGACCAGAAAAACCCCTACGGAATGGATCCCTCTACTAGGATAGACTGGGTTGACTATACGGGTCTTGAGGAACCATCGTTTAAAGATAAAGCAAAGATAGTTTACTTTGTTGGATGCACGTCTTCATTTAAGGCGGTAGATCAAGAAATACCCTACGCAGCCTCACTAATACTCAACCACGTTAAAGCAGACTGGACACTCTTAGGTGAAGAAGAAGTATGCTGCGGAGGACCTTCAATCATGCATGGGGACATAAGAACGGCAATAGACCTAGCTAGAAAAAACGTGAATGAAATCGAGAAAAAAAATGCAGAGGTGGTTGTGGTTACATGCCCAACATGTTACAGGGTTCTGAAGTGGGAGTACCCTAGATTGATAGGGAGAAAACCAAGGTTCAACGTAACATTCTTCCTTCAATACATCCATGACCTCTTGAAAAAAGGCACCCTAAACCTTAAGAAAAAAGATGAACGGATAACCTACCATGACCCCTGCGAACTTTCAAGACACAGCGGATTCATGAAGGAAGCTAGAGAAATAATTAAGCAGTTAACAACGAACTTTCTTGAAATGGAGGAGAGAGGCGTACATACCAGATGTTGCGGTGGAGGTGGCCTCCTTCAGGCAACGCACAACGACGTAAGGCTTAAAATCTCTGAAAAAAGAATAAGACAGGCTCTAGACCTTAAACCTGCAATCATAGCAACTTCGTGCCCTACCTGCAAAATGACGCTGCATGAAGCATCCCTTAATCATGACGTAAAGGTTTTGGATCTTGTTGAATTAGTCGCCGCAAACTTAGGAGTAATGTAAGTTAGTGCAAGATGCTTAAACCTTTTTCAATCATCCTTAACATTGCTGTAAAGCTTTGTCCCTGAAAAGTCTCTCCGTAGAGATCAAGAAAGCTTGCGGTCGAATTAGTTAAGTAGGTTGAGTGAACGGAAAGAGCTAGATTGCACCAGCTTTCCTCAACATGTAACTGATTTCCTTTAATATCCTTAAAGTCATCCCCCAAATAACCTGTTTTCTGTAAATTACGGCTTCCTGGACACCAAACTTACCGATAGGTACCCTAACAATTTTCTTCAGAAAGAATTCCATGGGAACCCAAAACCATTTTTCAATTTCGTCCATAGCCTTAATGTTCACCTTTCCATTTAAGCAAACGACAAAAGGCGTCACTTTGAGGCCAGGTGCATTCAATGGATGTGTTTCGTCCAGTGATCCAAGTATTTCTCCCTTCAAGTTTAGATTGACACCAATTTCTTCGCAAACTTCCCTTACAACTGTTTTTTTAAGGTTTTTGTCTGTTGCCTCAAACATCCCCCCGGGCAATGCAACATGCCCGCTCCAAGGGTCGCTCGGAACCTTTTTTCTTTTAATCAACAGAACCTGTAATCCATCCTTCTCCCTTAATATTATCGATACTGCAGCCCTTGAACCATAGCCATCCCTAACTTCGCGGTCAACCTCTTGGTTGAGCATTTTCTTGAGGTTTTCCTTCCAATTAATACTTGGCATCTCCATGGCAGTCACTTTTTCAGCTTCAAGAAAACATCTAAAGCGTTTTGGAAAGTTTGGTGCCAAACTTCGTCAAAACTAAGCCTCTTTATCTTACCTATTTTTTCAGCAGCCAAGATAATGTTTAATGGAGTGTTCAGCTTTTTTGGATCCGGGCCCAACACAGGTGCATCTGACTCTAGCAAAATACTTGTTATGGGTAATTGCTTAACCAACTTTTGTTTTTGCCTCGACCTAACGATTGAGGGAGGTATTGAAAAGTAAAATCCTCTCTTAGCCCCCTTAACAGCCCATTTTGCCTTACCGTCGAAAGCATGCATAACAACCTTGTACGCGTTCATTTCAATAAGGGTTTCTATTGCTTTCCCCCCAGCGGATCTAGAATGAATTATTAAGGGGAGCTTAAGCTCGTTAGAAATTTCGATGAATCTTTTGAGGGAATCCAGTTGAACACGTCTTCTTGCGTGATCCCTTACA
>JAOZGF010000220.1 GCA_027491845.1 Thermoproteota archaeon
GAATAACCTGCAAACATGAAAGAAGAAATCAATGCAGGGAAACTGAAGGAAACGAAGGGGGTGAGAAAGTAACCTATCGAGCCAAGCAAACAAGAGAAAACCAATACTTTCTTCCTTCCTATGACGTCTGATGCTAAGCCACTAATTATCCTGCTCAAACCATTGGTGATGTTGAAGGCTGTTAAGCAGAGTGCTGCACTTGAAGGTGAAAGGCCAAGATCTAAACCGATCGAGACAGAGTGAATAACCATTCCAATACCTGCCCCCCCGCAGAAAGCCCAGCTAAGCCAAATCAACCAAAAAGCCCTCGTGCTCAAAGACTCAGATAAGGATAAGCCAGTAGGCGTTTCAAAAAAGGATAACCCGGCTTTGTTTAAACCAGTTGATCCAGTTAATTTCTCGGGAAACTCAGAAAACTGTGCAAATGAAAAGATAACCAGAACAGTTAAAACACTAATGATGTAAATAGTGTTAACATAGCCTAGTGTGGAAAGCCAGGTGTGTAGGAGAGGAACCATGAAAGCAGCTGAAATACCGAAAACAGTGTTGACAACCCCTGAAGCCATGCCTCTCCTTTCAGGAAACCATTTCTGAGAACCACTAATAGAAGGTAGATAAACAAGGCTAATGCCAGCCCCCCAAGCGAAGGTGAAGAGATATAAGGTTTCAATTGAAGGGGCGAAGGCGAAGCCAAGCAGGGAAAAACCCATCACGAACGACCCGAGAGAAATAATTTTTCTCGCCCCGAACCTGTCAGACAACTTACCGCTAATAAACATGAATATGCCGACGGCACCGATCAAAAAAGTAACAGTTAAACCAACAGCGCCAGCTCCAACCCCGAATTTCTTGGACCAATACGGCCCAAAAACACCTAGTCCGAAGGCGATGGATCCTCCAAACCACAGACAAACAGAATAACTCAGTAAAGCCAAAAATTTCCTCTTCACTCCAAAAACCGCCTTTAAAAGTTCAGCCAAAAAACTTGGGCAATTGACAGAAAAGAGTGGAATTCCTTTAAATTTTGTTTAATAAAAATAAGAAGCACCCTGAAAGAGAGTGAAAGGTGTGAATAAAAATTCACCTAGAGGAAAGAGAAAATTGGAGGAGTCAAAACAGCAAGCACAGGTAAAAACGATTAAGGAGCCATGGAGCCTTAACAACGCAATTCCAGTTCTTCACATGTCTCACAATAAAAACATTGTGCAGGTACGGCTTAGTGTTCAAGGTCTAGCTTGAAAACTAGTGATTAATTGTTTTAAGGATCATCTTGGAGATTTCCTTAACAGGCCCCCTATACTTTTTGTAAAGAACTTCATTGTTACTTATTTCGTCAGACCTTAATGCAGGAAGTCTAACTACTTTCACCGGACTAACATGATTAACTATGTCATTAAAAGTCGCTAGGAAGGGATGCTTTAATTTTTTCACTTCTCTAAAGAATGTTTCCGGTTCAAAGACAAGGATAAAGCCTGGTGAAACGCCTAAAACAGCTGAAGCATTCTTTACAGAGGAAAACGGGTAAACTGAGTCATTAAATCCCTCAACAACCACAACATCGGAATTCTTCAAAACATGCTTAAAACATGACTCCGCAGCCCTTAAGTAGAACCTTTTATGCAATAACAAAAAATCCCTGAAACTCCTAACCAAATAATACTCCTCAGCTCTCTCCTTCAAAACCTCAACGAGGTCTTTCGTTTCAATCATCCCGGTGTCCTCCCTAAAATAAAACACGTTCCTCATTTTCCTTTTCTCAAGCAAGGTGAACCTTCCAGCGATAAACCAGTTATAAATAGAGCAACCTAATAAGTCGGAGGGCTTCACGCCATGGAAATATGCTTTACTCATGTCAGGAACAGACAAGAGTAAGTCTGCGGGATTAATAACCTCCAATGGAAACCTTTTACCGCACGTTACCCATAGCCTGTATGCGTCCTCACTGAAAAGACTTCCTGAACCTAAACACCTGAGATAGTTATCGTATTGCCACCAAAAATTATGGCCTGAGAGAGGCTTAAAAGCTGAAACCCTCCTGCCATCATTAATAAAGTCAATAATGAGGCTGCGGCTTAAACAAGTCTTTCCAGAGTTATCAGGCAATGTGCCGAACACAAAAAAGAACATTGGAAACACCATACAAATGATGTCAGGTAAACATAAAGAGACTGATTATGTTTTGCACTTCGTTTTGTTCCCACCAGATTATATTTAGATAACGCTAATTAAAGTAACTAAGTTAAACTAAAAAGAATGACGGATAGAAAAAATTTTAGGGTAAGGCGAACACGGGCCACCGAGTTTTCCATAAATTTTTAACTTTTCAAGTTTTTCTTTTCCCTTTTAACCAAAACTGGTGATTATTGGTTTTCATTTGTTATGGGTCGGGATTTTTTACTAAACGGGGATTAAAAAAATGAAAAGAGACGTCATCCTTGTTCTGGACTTTGGCGGGCAATATACCCATTTAATAGCTAGAAGAATAAGGGAACTCATGGTTTATTCCGAAATAGTGCCTTCTAACTTGTCAACCGATAAGTTAGCCGAGTTAAATGAGAAATTTAATGTGAAAGGCTTAATTCTTTCAGGCGGGCCCTCAAGCGTGTACAGTGATAACCCACCACCATTTAACAAGGAGGTGTTGTTTCAAGGCATCCCTGTACTTGGAATATGTTACGGCCACCAGCTCATTGCCCACGTCCTAGGTGGAAGAGTTGGTTCCACGGACAAAAGAGAGTATGGGATGACTTACGTAACAATTGATAGGGCGGTTGACGTGCTGCATGGACTGAACAAAAAGGAAAGGGTCTGGATGAGCCATGGAGACATCGTTTACAGATTACCCGTTGGATTTGAGGTACTGGCACACAGCGAAAACAGCCCCATAACAGCCTACAGACACAGCGGAAAAAAATTGTTTGGATTGCAGTGGCACCCTGAAGTTGTGCACACGGAAAACGGCATGAAAATGCTTGAAAACTTTGTTTACAGAGTTTGCGGCTGCAAACCCAGCTGGACAACGTCTAATTTTATCGAGGAAGCGGTAAGGGAAATAAAAGATGAAAGTAGAGGAGGCAAGTGCATCATAGCTTTGAGCGGAGGAGTTGACTCAAGCACTGCAACAGCTCTAGCAGCTAAAGCCATTGGCAAGAAACTCACAGCCGTATTCGTCGACCACGGCTTCATGCGTGAAGGAGAACCTGAATTCGTCAAAGAGACCTTTAAAAAAATGAATCTAAACTTTGTAATAGTAAACGTTAAAGAAAGATTTCTGAAAAAACTGGAGGGAGTTGTCGACCCAGAGGAAAAAAGGAGAATTATAGGTGAGGAATTCATCAGGGTTTTTGAGGAAACAGCCAAGAAAGTGAAAGCGGAGTATCTCATACAGGGAACAATCTATCCTGACAGGATAGAATCAGGTTACAGGAAATACTCAGACAAAATAAAAACCCATCACAACGTGGCGGGTTTACCTGCGAAAATAAAGTTCAAAAAAATCATTGAACCCTTAAGAAACCTTTATAAGGACGAAGTAAGAAAAGTTGCGGATCAACTTGGGCTACCGAAAGAAATAGTTTGGAGGCAGCCGTTCCCAGGGCCTGGGCTAGCTGTGAGGG
>JAOZGF010000234.1 GCA_027491845.1 Thermoproteota archaeon
AAACTAGCTGAAATGCAAGGTAACAGCGGTTATGATAGGCCACAAACTGCAAGAAATAATCAGGGAACCAATTTATTACGGCGCTGACAGGGTTATCTACGTTGACAATGAAATGTGTAAAGAGTACAACCCGGAAACATTTACCAAAATCCTTACGAAAATAATTAAGAAATATAGGCCAGAAATATTTCTGGTCCCAGGCACGAAGTACGGCAGGGAACTTGCCCCAAGTTGTAACAGCCTGTAAAAGCAACAGGCTTAGGAGGGTAGGAGTTTTCCTTAAAAGAACTCGAAAAAGCATCTCTCAGTGAAAAGGAAGCTAAAAAATTAAAAATCAAGATAGACAAAAGAAGAAAAAAGCATACAAGGAAAACATTGAAAAACTAAGGAAAATTAAAGGGTTAAGGGGCTGAAGCAGGCGAAAGCAAAAAAGTTAAAGAGTAAAAACTATTTTTTCATGCCCCCCTATCACGTCTCCCTTCCTAGCCCACAGAACAAGTATGTTCCCGTAAACTTCAAACTCAAGCTTAGTTTCTATTTCCTTGACAACGGTTAAGGAAGGAAAACACCACTGGACATCCACGTCATACTCAAGGGTCTCCTCGTCAGACCAAACCTCGTAAGTGTTTTCTCCTTTCACGAAGTCCCCCTTGCTCACAATAACAAAGAGATAGGATACAAGGGTTTGACTCCCCCTATGACATATGTCTGTGAAAACAACCTTTGAAGAAACCGTCTTATTGTTTATTAAGCAACGTTGAGAGTCAAGGTATTCTTGGAGGTTAAGTGAAGCCCTCCTAACTTCCCTGTCAAATTTTTTCTGGTCGTGAACGATTTCCAAGTATTGCTCGTCAGGGTCATAGTAGTCAAATATTAAGATTTCCTTAATTTCACCGTCACTTCCAACGCTTATGAAGGACTGGCCGTATATGGGGACAGGCTCCATTTTCTTTTACCCTAAAAATAAACAATATCTTTTCACTTAAACTTTTCCCACTTCCCAAAGGGAATTTGAACAAGTAAAAAAATATTTTAACAATTTTCAAAGGAAGAAGAACAGGTTAAAACCATGTTACTTCTGTATTAAAAAGATTTTTAGCTAACTCTTCCAAACCCATTTCCTACACTGACAAAGTGCTCTTTTTAAACATTGGAGTGACCTACTTGATCAATCAAACTAAAGATAATTCCTTTTATAGAGTTGTTGTTAAGCCTGACGCTGTTAAGCCACCGTTAAAAACAGATGAAATATGTAGGAAAACGAAAATCGCATGCATAGGCGTTGGCGGGGGAGGAGGGAACACTAATACTAGGGCAGTCTCAATGAAAGTTGGAAACGTTTTCTGCCTAAACATTGACACGGACGAAGCCCAACTGAAGAATTCAAGAGCTCACAAGAAGCTTTTAATCGGAAAAAACATAACCCATGGGCTAGGGACAGGTGGAGAACCTGAAATCGGTGCTGAAGCAGCAAGAGAATCAATATTTGAAATAAAATCCTTTATTAAGGGCTTCGATCTCATTTTCATTACAGCAGGCCTAGGAGGAGGGACAGGTACTGGCGCAGCACCTGTTGTCGCTGAAATAGCTAAACAAAACAGTTCAATCGTTTGTTCAGCGGTCACGTTGCCCTTTAACTTTGAAAAGAGAAGAATAGACGCAGCACTGAAAGGGCTGAAGGAATTAATGAAGCACTCAGACACCGTCATACTAATAGAGAACGAAAGGATACTTAAGATAATGGGAGACCTACCGATCCTAGACGCTTTCATAAGATCAGATGATGTCGTGGCTAAAATGATTAAATGTGTTTCAGAGATAATTGAGAAACCTAGCCTAATTAACCTTGACTTCGCAGACGTGAAGGCGGTATTGGGGAACGGTGGACTCGGCGTAATTGGGATGGGAGAATCAAACCAAACAGGTGACAGAATAAAGAGGGCCTTGGAACGGGCACTAAACAACCCTCTCCTCAACGTAGAGATAGAGGGAGCATCAGGAGCCCTCATAC
>JAOZGF010000247.1 GCA_027491845.1 Thermoproteota archaeon
TACTTATGGGTTTAAAATTTTTTTGTTTTTTCTTTTTCCTTGCATGGGTAGGCTGTAAACTGGCGTGGTGGCTTCTTATATTGTTTTTTACACTGAACCAAACCTGTGGACAAGTATCTCCACTGTCTTACGCCCTGAAAGTCTTCGCTGTTATGCAGCTTACCTCTCTCGGACTTTCTCGGACTTTCTCGCTCTAACCATATCAGTTATAGTTTTCTAAGGTTTTAGCTTACCTAGGCGTTGGTTAAGCCCAGCTAAAACATGATAGAACTAGCTCGAAGAGTTAAGCCTTCAATGTACAGAAAATAGAGGGAAGACAGAGACATAATAACGATGAAGAAACCTCCTTCCAAAACACCAGAGAGATGTACGAACTTTGAACTCGGTGAAAAAGCATGGACTTGACTGTCGTTGTCCATGTAGGCGAGAAACACGTTATTTACTCGCTAAATCCGTTGTTGAGGTCGTTGGGTTAAGAAAAGGTGATAGGCTCTACTGGGGTTTTTGGAAAACACACCGCAACATAAAATCTTGAAAGATCCGATTGAGCTAGCCTTGCTCTGGAAAAAGGTTTACATAAATGAAGCCTGAGCATGTTGAAGTTATGGGCCTTAAAGAACAGCAAACTATGAAGGTTCTCCTTGTAGTACCAAACAGAGAGGCAAGGGTAAAAGCCTGCATGGCAGGCCTCTTCAAGAGCTTCAAAAAGTTTTCATTGGCAGGTTACCAGTACCTTATTTTGAAGTCTTTGAACTCGCCTTTGTATTCTTCCCATGTTACTTCCACGTTGTCCACCCGTGCGAGTCTGGGCCCCCTCTTGCACCATTCAATTGCCCTCTCGATTTTTTCCCTGCTTCCCTCAAACACTGCCTCGACTTTTCCGTTCGGAAGGTTTCTTACCCAGCCTGTTAAACCGATTTTTCTGGCCATTTCCTGCGTGTTTGCACGGAAGAAAACGCCTTGAACTCTTCCAGAGATGATCACCCTTGCCCTAGCGTTCCTCATTGTTTCACCTTAGCTTCGTGAACATGCTGAGTGTAGATATTTTTAAAACCTTTTTTTAAAATTTAAAGTTCTAGGGTGCCGGGAAGCAGGTTTCAAGTAGGATCCTGAAGCCTAAAACATGACATATATTTGGTTGGTGTAATGGCCCTATGGATCAGGAGCAATTGGATGAGTTGAAGTAAGTTGCTCCGTCCATGGACCGAGTTCAAGAGATGGAGCTGCGTAAAGTGCGGTAAATGCTGTTACTATTACAGGGTTCCTTTAACAGCTTTTGAAGCAACATACTTTACGAGGAAGTACGGTGAAGTGGTGACGTATAGCAATGGCTCCTATTACCTTAGGAGGAGATTGGATGGATCATGTGTTTTTTTAAAAGGAAACCTTTGTTCTATTCATGTGGAGAAACCTAGGTCCTGCAGGCTTTGGCCTTTCTACATCAAGAAGAAGCCTTTGCCAAGGTTTAATCCTTCCTCGGCGGAGTACTGTTTAGAGGAAACATGTAGGTATGTGTATGTGGATGATTTTTGCAGGGGCTTGAATAGCGGCCAGGACATTGAGTTTTCCATTGTAAAAGCGTTAAACATTTATTTAAGGAAACCAAAGCTTCTAGCGGCAAGCTGCACGGTATAGTTTGGCGGAGTAGGGGGAAATGAATTCTCTGAAGCCACCTACCTTTAAGGATGTTTTGAGCGCGTATAGGAGGATTTCGCCTTATGTGCATAGGACGCCTCTCTATCATTACGATACGCTTGACAGGCTTTTAGGCGCCAATGTTTGGGTTAAACACGAAAATCACCAGGTAACAGGCGCTTTCAAGGTGAGAGGGGGTTTAAACCTTATTTCACAGTTGAACGAGGAAGAAAAAGCCAAGGGAGTTATTACCGCCTCCACAGGTAACCATGGGCAATCCATTGCATATGCATCAAGAATATTCGGTGTTAAGGCAGTTATATGTGTACCTAGGAACCCTAACCCCACCAAGATTTTACCGATAAGGCTATATGGTGCTGAAGTCATTGAGCATGGAAAGGATTTCGACGATGCGAGAATGTATGCTGAAAAACTTGCAGGGGAGGAGGGCTACAGGTTCATTAGTTCAGGCGATGAACCACACCTCATAGCCGGGGTGGCGACTTACACCCTTGAAATACTGCAGGACCTCCCTGAAACGGACGTGATAATTGTGCCTATAGGAGGTGGAAGCGGGGCTTCAGGGGCATGCATAGTCGCTAAAACCCTCAACCCTGAGATCGAGGTCATAGGGGTTCAGGCAGAGAAGGCTCCTTCAGCGTACCTGACTTGGAAGGAAAGGAAACCTGTTAAAGCGAAGATGGAGACCTTTGCGGAGGGACTTGCAACTAGGGCGCCCTTCATGTTGCCGCAGAGGATTCTCTGGGAAAAACTTGACGACTTCATATTGGTTAGCGAGGAAGAAATACTTAGGTCAATCATGCTTTACCTTGAAAACACGCATAACCTGCCGGAGGGAGCTGCTGCAGCAGGGCTGGCTGCCGCATTGAAGATAAAAGAGAGAATTAAGGGTAAAAACGTTGTTTTGGTTATGACTGGAGGAAACATTTCCGTTGAAAATCTTAAGAGGGCTCTTGCCTTTAAAAATAAATTAACACGAAAAAAGTAAGGATTAAAGAAACATGATTACAGTCTAAACGGCGTGCCTTCTTCTTTCCTTACGCCTTCTTCAGCTATTTCCGTAAGAAAGCATTTGAAGCCTTTCTCTTCAAGTTTTTCATTAATTTTTTGGAGGCGTTCATTT
>JAOZGF010000260.1 GCA_027491845.1 Thermoproteota archaeon
AGGTACTGGTAACCTGCTTCTTCCACGGCATTCTTCATTTGGTTAACAGACACCATTGCAGGGCTATAGGTGACATATGCCTTTTCAGCGCCTAAGTTCACGTTTACTTCCATGACCCCTTCAAGTCTTCTAAGCGAGTTTTCAATTGTTCTGGCACAAGTGGCGCATGTCATTCCCCCGATTTTTAAAACAATTTCTTCTCTCTCCACGCCGTACCCAACGTCCTCTATTGTTTTCACCAAATTAGTTAGACTTGTCCTGGATGGGTCGCGTTCAATGACAGCTATTTCCTTTTCAAAGCTAACTCGTGCGTCAACAACTCCATCTAAATGTGAAAGAGACTTTTCAATGGTTCTTGCGCAGGTTGTACAGGTCATTCCTAAAATTTTAAGTTTAACCTTTCTCTTGTCGTTCTTCTTCACGTTTCCCCCCTGTCAAATGAAGTTGTTTTTCGAAACCGTTCATTCAAAGCTAGGTCATTTTTCATCTCTAGGTATTGATGCCTCGATATTTCTCCCCTGGCGTACCTTTGCCCCAATATTTCAAGCGCATTTCTTCTCACTTTTCTTCCTGTATCCTTCTTTACGATTAATTTAATCACCACATATACAACCGTTAACATAAGCCCCAAGAAGACAATCCAAATTATTGTTGAAACCCATAAAAAATTCATTCCCCACCCAAACGGGTGCCAAGGCATATATCCAAAACAACAAGACATAAAACAATTCACCTCTTTTCATTTCTTTCAAAAGGGGTTTGCTTAATGTTTTTACCTAGCACCTGTGAATAAGCCTTTTCTCTCCTCTTCTCCCTTCTTTAGCCAGACTTTTGTTAAAAAAAGGAAGTCATAGATTCATCCTGCGTTCCGCGTCTTTCATCTCCATCTTGTAGCATTAATAGAGGATAAACCTCTCTACTAAATAAATACATCAACTTGTTGAATGCATTGCTTAGAGGTGGATTCCAAAGCGGATGAAATAAGGGACCATGTTTAAATCCCACATTTTCCCTTGCCTTCATGTTTGCTTCATCCATGTTACTTAGACAGCTCCTTGCATCGTTAACTAAAACCTTTAAGGACACACCTTTATTCCATAACCCTGAAACTAGGGATTGAATAAAAAATAGAGCTTGGCAAAAACTTACTTTAGACGTTGTTAACAAACCGATTAAGAACCCCTTTTTCAATTGATTTACCTGTTAGTTACTATGTTTTGGTGCCTTATAATTGTTTTTGTTTAAGTTTTTGAAGAAATAAAGCATGAAATAGGTTGTTTTAGTATTTGCAGGCCTCTCTAAAATTACTTTTTTAAAGGTTAAAGCGTTCTTTTTTTAAAAAAATTGGAAAAAGGAATAAATTAACAAGATTTTTCGGGGGAAAAGAAAACAAATGATAATGGATGATTTGGACGCCAAAATAATTAGTTTATTACAAAAAAATGGGAGGATGAGCTTTTCAAAGATAGCTGAGGAAACAGGTGTTAGTCTACCTACAATAAAGAATAGAGTGGAAAAACTTAAGTCCGCAGGCGTAATTAAAGGCTTTACTGTCGTCATAGATCCCGAAAAACTCATTGGAGGAGTGACATTCTTTCTCAGCTTGAAAGTAAGGGTTTCTTCTTTCAACGAGGTTATTCAAAAAATTTTAGGAATGGAGGAAGTCACAGGACTATACATGACCAGCGGGGCCTCAGATATCTTTCTTAAGGTTTCTACCCTGAACCTATCCAGCTTCCATGAATTCTTAAAAGAAAAACTAGGCATGATTAATGGAATAGAAAGCGTGGAAACTTTCATTATTGTCAAGACCCTAAAAGAAGATTATGGACCGAGGCTTAGACCTGGTTTTGGTGTTAAGACATATTGTGTGTATTGTGGAAAAGAAATAAAAGAAGAACCTGTGAAATTGTTCCTTAAAGATAAAGAATTATACTTCTGCTGTAACTCGTGCTTGACACTCTACAAAAAAGGGGTAACGTTAAACTAAAATTTAGACTTTAGCTAAACTTGTTTCCAAAACAAATAGAAAGGAAAGGTTAGTTTCACCCTAATTCTGTTAAAAATATCCGTGTTCCTAAAAGTATTTCGTTCTTTTGCACACATTATTTACTCTTAAGTTAGTAAGTTTTTTATTTTGTTTAAACTGGTTTAACCTATTCAAAACAAAAACGGTTTAGAGTTATGGATAAAAAAAAAGAAGGAATTGTTAAGGGAACTTATTTCTGAGTTAAATGCAGGGGTTTCTCCTTCTGAAGTAAAAAGGAAATTCAAAAGAATTCTGGGAAGCATAAGCCCCGTGGAATTATCGGAAATCGAACAAGAACTAATAAACGAGGGTTTGTCAAGAGAAGAAATCCAAAAACTTTGCGATGTTCACCTTGAAGTTTTCAGAGAACAACTAGAAAAACAAAAATTGAAAAATACCAAAAAACCACCCCATAAACATTCGTATGGAGGAACCTAAGGGTCTTCTGAAAATTGCCCATCAGCTGAACAAGGTCGTCAGGAAAGTTAATGCA
>JAOZGF010000264.1 GCA_027491845.1 Thermoproteota archaeon
AAACATTGAAAATTTAGAATCAAAGCCTCTCTTTAGCATAGAAAGAAAGTTTACGAGAAACCAAAAGAGGAAGTATGGGAGGGAAGTTTGCCCCAGGTGCGGAGAAACAAGGTTAATAGGTAAAGAAACAGTTAAAATAACGGCTACAGGAAATGAAGTGGTGAATTATTACTGTAAGAAATGTGGAGCAATACTCTTTTATAAACCACTCCTGAAACAACAAAACATTTAAACCATAAATTTTTATTACTTACTTGTCCTTCTCATTGTTCATCCTTACAACATGTACGTTGACGTCGGTCATTGTTTGTTAACCCTCCTTTTATTAACCCTCACCTGTTTTCTCTTTATTGGAGTGATAATTGGAGTGATAAGTTAAAAGGGTACATGAGAGGCGAGAGGATCAGGCAATGGTAAAGATAAAGAAACAAGAGCTTCTGAGTTTAATGAAGAAGAAAGAAAGGATAAGGGACATTGGAATCATTGCACACATTGACCACGGTAAAACAACGATGTCAGACAGCTTGTTAGCTGCAGCAGGAATAATTTCCCCTAAAGTAGCCGGTGTAGCCCGTGCCTTGGATTTCTTGGAGGAAGAACAAAAGAGAGGTATTACGATAAAAAGCGCGAACATTTCCTTACTTCATAACGTTAACGGTCAAGATTATGTTATCAATCTAGTTGATACGCCTGGACACGTTGACTTTACAGGCCATGTTACAAGGGCTTTGAGAGTCATTGATGGTGCTATTTGCGTTGTTGACGCTGTAGAGGAGGTAATGGTTCAAACAGAGGTTGTTACGAGGCAAGCACTCGAAATGAGAGTTAAACCAGTGCTCTTCGTAAACAAAATGGATAGGTTGATAACTGAGCTTAAGATGAAGCCTAAAGACATTCAAACCAAGGTCTCCAGGATAATAAGGAACTATAATCAGTTAATCGATTATTATGCGGAGCCCCAGTACAGAGATAAATGGAAGATAAGGACGACCGCTGGAAATTTTGCTTTCGGGTCAGCAATAGACAGGTGGGGCTTAACCCTTGAAATAGCTGAAAGGAAGGGCGTGAAGTTCTCAGATATCGTTGCAGCCTATGAGGCAGGAGACGTAGAGTCATTGAAGGAAGAGTTTCCGTTACATGAAGCTATCTTAGACATGGTTGTAAACTGTTTACCCAGCCCCATTGAAGCTCAAGCTTACAGAATACCTGTTTTATGGAGAGGAGACCTGAACACGGAAGTAGGTCAATCCATGGTGAAATGTGATGACGAAGGACCCCTGGTGATAGGCGTAAATAAGGCTGAATTTGACGTTCATGCAGGTATTGTTTCAACAGGAAGGATTTTTTCAGGAAACATTGAGGAAGGAATGGAAGTATATCTTTTATCGGCAAAGAAAAAGTACAGGGTTCAACAGGTTTCCATTTACATGGGGGCTAGAAGGGAAATCGTTAACAGCATTTCGGCAGGAAACATAGTGGCCGTCCTAGGGCTAGACCTTGCAAGGGCGGGTGAAACAATAGTTGATTCCTATAATGCAGGGAAGATCCCCCCCTTTGAGAGAATAAAATATATAACCGAGCCTGTAGTCACAATAGCTATTGAGCCGAAAAAACCCCAGGACCTACCTAAGCTAATTGAACTGGTCAGGAGGGCGTCAATCGCCGACCCAAACTTGGTGTATCACATTAACGAAGAGACAGGTGAAACACTGATCTCAGGAATGGGTGAACTTCACCTGGAAATAGCAATAAAAAACTTGAGGAAGGAAGGGATCGATCTATTAACGTCCCCCCCAGTGGTTGTTTACAGAGAAACCCCAAGAAGTATTTCGCAAGTTGTCCTAGCTAAATCACCTAACAAGCATAATCGTTTCTGGATTCAGATAGAGCCCTTGGACGAAGTAAGTCTTGACCTTCTTGAGAAAAACATTGTAACGGAAGACATGCCGTGGAAGGAGAGGGCGAAAATATTAAGGGAAAAAGCAGGGTGGGATGGAAAAGAGGCGAGAAACATTTGGGCAATAGACGAATACAAAAACGTTTTCATTGACAAAACAACAGGGGTTCAGTACTTAAACGAATTAAAGGACATGATAATAAGCGGTTTCAGGTGGGCGGTTTCTGAAGGCCCACTCTGCGGCGAACCGTTGAGGGGGGCGAAAATAATGTTAACAGATGCACAAATACATGAAGACCCGGTCCACAGGGGGCCTGCGCAGGTTTTACCGGCAATTAGGAGGGCTGTTTACGGCGCACTCCTTTCAGCTGACCCAACCTTAATGGAGCCTGTGTACAGGATACAGGCAACAGCTCCAATAGACCTTGTTGGGAAAGTAACAGGTTTGATCAGCAAGAAAAGAGGAAGAATAGAAAGGATAGAGGAAAGAGAAAAGATGGCTGTTGTTCAAGGATACATTCCCGTAGCAGAAACAATAGGTTTCGCTAGCCTGATGAGGTCTGAAACAGGTGGAAGAGTTTTCTGGCAAAACACATTTGATCACTGGGAACTAATGCCTGACGCTCTTTCCAAGAAGGTTATCATGGACATAAGGTCAAGGAAGGGAATGAAGAAAGAAATACCTAGGGCCGAGGAATACATGGACACGCTTTAACCTAAACGCTTATTTTTTTAAGCAAGAAAAAACAATTCTTCTACGTTAGTACGGCAAGAAAGTATGAATGAAAACCAGATGAGTTAAATGAGCAAGAACACTTCAAAGGCGTCTGTTAAAAGGGAAAGAACAGACCTAACCATCGAAGACATACCAGGTGTTGGGCCAGCCATCGCCCAAAAACTGAGAGACGCTGATTATTCAACCATAGAGTCCATTGCAGTTGCAACCACAACTGAGATTTCTTCATCCATAGACATAGGGGAAAAAACAGCGGCAAAAATAATTAATGCGGCAAGAAAAATGCTGAAAATAGAGTTCATATCAGCCAAGGAACTCCTTGAGAGAAGACAAAGAGAAGTAAAGTATATTACAACAGGAAGCGAAGAACTAGACAAAATGCTGGGTGGAGGCATAGAAACAAGAACTATAACGGAGTTGTTCGGAGAATACGCAACAGGCAAAACACAGATTTGTCACCAACTGTCAGTTAACGTTCAGCTTCCTGAGGAAAGAGGAGGTCTTGAAAAAGGAGTTGTATATATAGACACAGAGAACACTTTCAGGCCTGAAAGAATAGTTCAAATAGCTGAATCGATGGGGCTTGACAGCAGAGAGGTTCTTGAGAACATAGTTTTTGGAAGAGCCTACAGCAGTGAACATCTGATTTTCTTGATAAAAAAAATAGACGAAATAATGAAAGAAAAAAATATAGGGCTAATAGTGATAGACTCGGTTATTTCTCACTTCAGAAGCGAATATCCTGGCAGGGAAAGCCTAGTTACAAGGCAACAAAGCCTTAACAAACATTTACACGACCTCTTGAGAGTAAGCGACATATACGATTGCGCTGTGGTTGTTACAAACCAAGTAATAGCGCGACCGGACGTATTCTACGGCAACCCAATGATACCTGCAGGAGGACATATCTTAGGCCACATGTGCACAGCAAGAATATATCTTAGAAAGGGGAGGGAAAACGTAAGGATAGCGAGGCTTGTTGACAGTCCACATCTTCCAGAGCAAGAGGCGCACTTCAAAATAACTGAAGAAGGAATTAGAGACCTTTAGTAACTTGGATTCCTAAAAAAGACTTCTCTTAACCATTTTACGTATCTTCTTAATCTCTCTGTAATGTTCCCTGCAAAGCTTTATTCTCTTGCCTTTGAGGCTCACTTTTAAACCCAACTGCTGGAATAACGGCATGTAAGAGGAAGGGAGAGATTTAACAGCTTCCCTGCCGCAGTTGTTCACAGAACAAATTTCTTTTGACAAAAAAACACCTAGGCAACCTGCTTAACACAACCAACTTCCTTAAGGGAAAATGGGTTTGGTTTTTAAATATTACTTTTCATCTTTACATAAAGTGTGCGATGAAGAATCGAACCCAAATGAGGCTAGATGATTAAGATCTTGAGTGCTGAGCACACATCTTAATGTTTTTCTTAAAGCTTAAACAGTTTATTTGCAGCAGACGTTGCTAATTGTAAAACAAAAAAGTTTTCTTAAAACTTTATCCTTCCAAGTTCGTCCTTGTCTTTGTCAGCTCAACTTACATTAACTAAGAAAAACAACAGTTTAACGTCGAATGTAATTCTTACCTGTTTTTAAGGTTAAATTGAAGAATTGAGGAATAATTCCTCAACTTGTTTCATTGATGTTGACATAGCTTGCTTTAGATAGCTTAAACATTTATGATTTAATGGTAGAGAAGGAAAGTTTAGGATTTTCTTTGAAAACAAAACACATTAATGGACATATTTATTCTGAGCCTTCAGTTTTTATGTTTAGTGTTTTAAGGACTGTTTCTCTCATTTCATTTGGTACATAGTATTTTCCTCCTTTCCTGCTTAACAAGCTTAATTCTCTCAGTTTTTCAAGTCTCTCGTACTGATCCAAAGCCGATATTCCGTTTACCCTGGCTAGTTCAAGGTAAGATACAGGTTGCCCGCCATATCTCGTCACGATTAACTCCAAGTCCTTCGAAAGGTTTTTAGGCAGCCTTATTTTTCCTCTCCCCCTTCTCCCCTTCCTTCCGCTTAATATTGTTGCGATAAATTTTTCATCCAAGATCTCGATGTTGGGGTACATGAACAAAGCTGAAATAGCTGTTTTAAGTATTTTCAGGATCTTCCTAGGGTTTCCTCCGGCAACCCTGTTAACATATTTTATGGCATTCAGGTTAAACGGATGTAGGCTTCCTATCCTGCCCTTCAATTCAGGTTTTCGAGCTATTTCAAGCCGTTTCTTAACAAGTTCCTCAACTTCGCGATCTGTCAGGGGATTTATCACGTATATTTCATTTATCTTGTGGTAGAAGTTCCTGTGTATGGACGAAATGATGTTTACAGCTGAAGGTATTCCGCAAAGTATCATTATACATTTTTCAGGCATTTTCTCAGCTAGATAGGAAAGAAACTGGAAAAAGATTTTCTGCTCTGAAACAGATGTTTGAAAAACATTTTCAACTTCGTCAAGGATAAAGTAAAAGGGCTTAATGTCGTCAAGCAAATAGGGTAATGCTTCGGCAAAGGCCTTTTCATTTTTAAGAAAAGCCTTGGTTGTTAGGTTTTCAAACAGGTTTTCCTTTCCTAAGTACTCTTTTATCTTGGTCAATAATGCTTCTCCAGGGTTTTTTCTCCTGTATTCAGCCATGAACATGTAAAGTACTCTATCTATGATGGCATACACATCAGACGTGTCAACTTTTACGTAAGCTCCAAAATACTTTTTTCTTTGAAGGTAGCTTTCAATTATTTTTGCTTTTTCTGTTTTCCCTGATCCAAAAACACCTGCAATAAAAATAATCTTTTTTGTTTCTCCGTTCAATACAGTGTTTACACTGTTAATTATTTTTACGTCATCTGAAGATAAAACATGGGTTTTTTCCCTTTTTTCAAGGGCTTCACTTGAGAGAGCGTAAAATGGATTAAACATTAACCCAAGTTTTTCAAGGACTGAATCAGCTGTTTCCTTTAAGGTCATGCCAACCTACTTTACCACATTTAAACCTTATTAACCCTGTATATCTCTAGAAATACAGAAACACCTTTACTTAAAAAAATAATATTACGACAAATGCAGTTTATTCTGTAGGTTGTTTGCGAGGTAGGGAAGGATACCTTTTTAAGGAAAACATGATTAAAGTAAGGACAAGGGTTTGAATGTTTCAGATAAGGATGGGAAAAGAGTAGGTCGAGAGGGTTAAACTTGGATCAGATTAGGGGGTCTTTCTACCTACCTGGAGCAACAGCTGTAGGTTTAGCATGTGTTGACGGGGTAGTGCTGGCTGCTGAAAGGAGAGTTAGTTACGGATCCTTTGTTTTGAGCGACAGAGGCAGGAAGGTTTTTAAGGTAACGGACAGGATAGGTGCAGCGTGCGCTGGAGCTGTTTCAGACATGCAAAAAGTTATTGAGTACTTGTCAGCTAACATATCCCTCTATGAAGATACGAAAGGCTATCCCATCACGGTTGAGGGAGCTGCAAACTTGCTTTCCATAATAATGTTTAGCAGAAGGCTTCTACCATATCTTACGGAAGTCATAATAGGAGGAGTTGATTCAAAGGGGCCTTCGCTCTACGTTTTAGATCCGCTGGGCTCTCTTATCTCTGAAAAGTACACTGTGGTTGGTACGGGAACCCAAGTAGCTACAAGCATTTTCGAGAGGGAATATAAAGAAACAATAACCTGTGATGAAGGGATTAATCTGGCGATAAAAGCGGTTGAAACAGCTGTGAAGAGAGATGCACTGTCAGGCGGAAAGATAGATGCACTAATTATAACAAAGGAAGGCATAAGGGAAGTAACGTAGACTTAGTTACACATTATGCCTTACTTACACTCTCTTTGAATCGTTTAAGAGCAACTTGAAAAACTTTCCTTGAACAGTCCTTATCTATTGCTTTTAAAGGCAAAAAACCTTTTTTAACTAATTTAGAGAAGGCCTCCCTTCCTAGTTCTGTGACCAAATCCTTCTTATTTGCCACAGGAATTATGTCCACGGATGAAAACATGTTCCTAACTTCCTTGAGAAGCCTTAATTGTTCATCTAACTTATAACCGCATGTCTCAGTTGGGTCAACCATGAAAATAATTATGCCCGCAAGGTGTTTCAACGCTGCAATACCCTGTTTTTCAATGGGGTTTCTTTTTGAGAGAGGCCTGTCCAGAAGGCCTGGAGTATCAATTACCTGAACAGTTTCCCCTTCTAGGTCTCTTGAAACACCAACAATTATTTTTCTTGTGGTGAAGGGATAAATATCTATCTTTGGGGAAGCTGTTGAAACATTTTTGACGAACGTTGACTTACCAACGTTCGGGTATCCGGCTACAACAATTGAGGGCTTTATTTCAAGTGAAGGGAAAGAAGAAAGCTTCTCTCTAGACTCATTTAAGAACGTAAGTGTTTTCTTTAGTCTCTTAACAACTGTAGCTATTTTTCCGAAAGTTGTTCTCCTTATTCTTTCAGCTTCCCCTGGATCTTCGGCTTTCGAAAGCCTTTTCAACCCTGTCAAGCAAATCCTCCTTATTCTCCCTCTCGACCTACCTATTTTCTCTATGCACTTCTTTAATTTCTCACAGCCAATTAGGGCATCGGTTAATTCAAGGTAAAACTTTTCTTGAGAAAGGACTTGTGAAAAGTCCTCCGTTATTTCAGAAAGCTTTTCATCAATGTTTTGTAAGGCAA
>JAOZGF010000017.1 GCA_027491845.1 Thermoproteota archaeon
AAATACATCAATCCTAGGAGCATTCGCAGCTGCAACAAGAGAAGTGAAAATTGAATCAGTAATAGAAGCTATCAAGAAGAGATTTAAGGGAAAACTGGGAGAACTGAACGCTAAAGCGGCAGAAAAAGGGTATAAAAATACACAAATACATTTTACTTAAGTTCCTAGACATTTCTTCCTTTTTAAAAAGAAGTTTTTTCTCCTTTAAGTGAGAACTTCCCTTTTTAAGGGGGACCTGCACTAAAGCCCTAGCACGACTAGGAGATTGTCTTTAACGCGAGAGACAAGGAAAGGTTAACATTAATGTCAGTTGGAAGGAAGCTATAAAGCAACTGAGGTTTTATTTTTTAACTAAAAAGGATTGGAAAACAAATCTAGAAGTTTTAAGTAAACCTTAACCACTAATAATGAAGGCTTAAAATAGGGAAAAGTAACAATCCAAAAACAAGTTTTCAGTTGTAAAATTAGAGTTTGAAAAGAATAGGTGAAAAATAGAAATGGAAATGGAAATAAAGAAGGTAGCTGTCCTAGGTGCAGGCTTAATGGGCCACGGCATATCACAGGTTTCATCACAGATAGCAGGCTACGAGGTAAACTTGATGGACGTTAAACAGGAGTTCCTTGATAAAGGAGTAAAAATGATTGAATGGAGCCTTCAAAAATTTGTGGAGAAAGGAAAAATATCAGAAGAGGAAAAGAAAAGCATAATGTCAAGGATCCATCCAACCTTAGACCTTAAAGAAGCTGTGGAGGACGTCCAACTCGTGATTGAGGCCATACCTGAAAATTTAGAGCTAAAAAAGGATGTTTTCTCCAAAGTTGATCAGTTTGCACCTGAAGACACAATATTGGCGACAAATACTTCATCTATAAGCATAACCGAGCTTGCATCAGCCACAAAGAGACCTGAAAAGTTCTGTGGAATGCATTTCTTCAATCCACCGCAGCTAATGAAGCTTGTTGAAGTGATAAAAGGAATGAAGACTTCTGAGGAGACTGTGAACACCGTGGTTGAAGCAGCTAAAAAAATGGGGAAGGAACCTGTAGTGGTTAAGAAAGACACGCCAGGCTTCATTGTGAATAGAATCCTTGTCCCAGCTCTTAACGAGGCGATCTTTCTGGTTCATGAAGGAGTAGCCGATCCAGAGGACATTGATAAAGCAGTTAAACTAGGCTTAAACTGGCCTATGGGACCATTGACGCTGCTTGACTACGTTGGTTTGGACACAACACTAGCCATAACTGAAGTTTTTGTCAGGGAGTTCGGAGAGGAAAAATACAGGCCCTGCCCGCTTCTCAGGAGAATGGTTAGAGCAGGCTTATTAGGAAGAAAATCAGGAAAGGGATTCTATGAGTGGAAAAAATAGAAAATTATTTTTCACACTGCAACTCTTTTCTTAATTTTTTAAGAATCCCTCCTTCCCTTATTATTTCAACCAAGAAAGCCGGGAGCTTAGTTCCCTTACATTTCTCCTTGCTAGTTAAATTTAGAATTTCCCCTTTCTCAAAATGAACACTGAGCATGTCGCCGTTCTCAACCATTGAGCAGATTCCCTTGCATTCAAGGACAGGTAAACCGTTGTTCAGGGCGTTCCTAAAGAAAATCCTTGCAAATGACTCAGCGATTACTGCCTTTATCCCAAGGGTCTTCAGAACAGTTACGGCATCTTCCCTGCTTGAACCTGATCCGAAGTTTCTTCCTGCAACAATCACATCTCCTTCCCTAACTTTTTCCGCGAAGCCAGGTATAACTGCCTCTAAAGCATGTTTAGCTTTCTCCAAAGGATCTCTAAGCGTTAAGTATCTTCCTGGTATGATTAAGTCTGTGTCTACGTTGTTTCCAAGCTTCCACACTCTTCCCTTAACAATTAAAGACAAGTTCCCCCTTCACCTCAAGTATTTCCTAGGATCAGTTATTTTTCCTTCCACAGCTGACGCAGCAGCTGTTGCAGGGGAAGAAAGATAAACTTTGGCTTCGGGGCTTCCAAGTCTCCCGGTGAAGTTTCTGCTTGAAGTAACTAAGGCGGTTTCACCTGATGCAAGGACGCCTAAATGGCCTCCAATGCAGGGTCCGCAGGTTGGTGCCTCAACTATTCCTTCAGCCTTCAGAATTGTTTCAAGGTATCCCTTCCTTAAAGCATTAAGGTAAACTTCATAAGACGCTGGTATAACTATCAGCCGCACACCCCTGTTCACCTTTTTCCCCTTCAAAATTTTGGCTGTGACCTCTAAGTCTTCAAGCCTGCCGTTTGTGCAGCTTCCAATGAACACTTGATCTAACTCTATTCCTTCAACTTCTTGAACAGGCACGCTGTCGGTTGGATTAGGCGGCCTAGATACCTGTGGCTCAATCTCCGACACGTTCACCATCATTTCATCCACATAATCCGCGTTACTGTCTGGATACACAGGTCTTATTTCTTTTTTGGACCTTTTCTTAACGAACTCAATGGTTTTTTGGTCAGGGGGAATCAAAGCAACCTTTGCCCCTGCTTCAACACACATGTTGGAGATTGTCATTCTTCCGTCAATGCTTAAATCAGCTAGTGCCTCACCGTGAAATTCAACTGCTTTATAATTCGCTCCGTCAGGGCCTAACCTCCTTAGAACCTTAAGTATAATGTCTTTGCCTAAGACATATTTCGGAATTTTTCCTTGCAAAACGATTTTAATGGTTTCCGGGACCCTAAACCAAAGTTTCCCTTTTGCAAATACAACAACCATGTCAGTGGATCCTATACCTGTCCCAAAGGCTCCAAGGGCACCATGGGTTGTCATGTGACTATCTGTTCCAACAATTATTTCTCCAGGCCTAACAAAACCCTTTTCCACAAGTACTTGATGGCAAATGCCTGCTTTCATGTCAAACCAATTTTTTAAACCATGTTTCTTCACAAAATACCTACATTTCTTGTGGATTTCAGCTACGTCAACGTTTGGAGCCGGAACCCAATGGTCAAGTAGGGCAACAATTTTATCCTTACTCCAAACCTTCCTTACACCTGTTTCTTCGAAAAGTTCAGCTACCCCTCCTGAAGTACCAAGTAATTCATGCACCATGGCTACATCAATGTCTGCCTCAACAATGTCGCCTGGGGAAACTTCCTTCTTGCCTGAGTGAGTAGCTAAAATTTTTTCTGCTAAGGTTAAACCCATTCCTCGCTGCCTCCTGTAACGTTAAGATAAACAGCCTACTTAGAAAATAGACGAACAAAACATAAAATCTTTAAGAAATAGATAAATAATTCTATAGCTCGTTCCGTCAAAAAACTTTTTCAGGGGTTTAAAGCAACGGAAAAGGAAGCAGGCCTTATGAAAATAATAAACAAATTTAGAGAAATAATTTCTAACAAGCATGAAATAGCCCGCAACTGGAAAAAACAAGGTAAACCAGTTATAGGTTGGACGTGCACCTACACGCCTGAGGAAATAATTCATGCGGCAGGAGCCCTACCCGTCAGGATAACTGGAGACTTGGAAGGAACAAAGTATGCGGACGCTTACCTACCGACAAACATGTGTTCCTTTGCAAAAAGCTGCATGGACGTTGCTTTAAGAAAAAAATATGACTACCTAGACGGCTTCATTGCCTCTAACACCTGTGACAACTATGGAAAAATGTACGACGTGTGGAGGTACCATGTGAAAACAAGGTTTAACCACATGATAAACACGCCACATAAAAACACGGGGAGTTCAAGGGAGTTCTTCTACATTGAGCTTAAAAACTTTAAGGACTTACTTGAAAAACGTCTTGGAAAAAAAATAAGCGGTGAAAAACTGAAAAGTTCAATTAGAGTATACAATGAAAACCGCAGGCTCCTAAGGAAAACATATGAATTGAGGAAAAAAAATCCACCCGTTATTACAGGCCGAGAGACGCTTGAAATAGTTCTGTCAAGCACGTTTACATCAAAAGAGGAACACAACCTCATCTTAAAGCAGTTATTGGATGAAATAGAGGAGAGAAGCGACCTCCCAGAAGAAAAAGTCAGATTACTAGTTTCAGGCGGGGAAATAGACATTGTCGAGCCCATAAAAATAATTGAAGAATGCGGTGCAAACGTTGTTGCAGATGATCTATGCACAGGCTCAAGATATTTCTGGAACATTGTGGAAGAATCCAATGACCCACTTAAAGCCTTAACCGATAGATACCTAGACCAAATACCTTGTCCCTTCACTTATCAATACCAGGAAAGGTTTAGGCATGTCATGGACATGGCTAAAACATTTGATGTTGAGGGGGTAATACTTTTCCCGATAAAGTTTTGTGACACCTACCTCTTTGATTCACCTCAACTTACAGAAGAACTGAAAAACCAGGGTTACCCTGTCCTAAACCTTGAATGGGAACACAGCATGACAGGTGTAGCTGGACTAAAAACAAGGATAGAAGCTTTCCTGGAAATGATAAGGGGATAAAGGAAGGGTGAAGGGTAGAGATGAGTGAGAAAAAAATTGAAAACCCACTTCAAACAATGAGGGGGTTCTACAGAAAACATGTTGAACCCTTTTATGAGGAGGCACATAGAGCGAAGAAGGAAGGGAAACCAGTGGCATGGGTTGCATCCACAACCCCCATAGAGATATTGCATGCCATGGATATAATAGCTGTTTGGCCTGAGAACTATGCTTCAGTTTGTGCAGCTCTCCAAACATCACTTAAACTTTGTCAGGCGGCTGAAAGAAAGGGTTTCTCTAAAGACCTTTGTTCATATGCAAAATGTGTTCTAGGGTCAATTTATGAACCTGTTAGTCTTCCCGCAGGAGGCCTTCCTGAGCCAGACTTCTTAATAGCAGCCACCGGGGCATGTGACACGCACTTAAAGTGGTTTCAAGTGGTGAGTAGAATCTACAGGAAACCGTTGTTTCTGCTTGACATGCCATATAACGTAACAGGTGTGGATGGAGATAACCTGGAAAAGACATGGATAGAGCACTATAAAAAGCAAATTACGGAAATGATAGAGTTCATTGAAAAGCAAACTGGAAAAGAAATGGACAAAAATAGGCTCAAGAAGGTTGTTGAACTCTCAAATAAATGTAACGACCTTTGGACTGAGATAATGAATTACAGGAAAGAAACACCTTGTCCCATGGGAGCTAGAGAAGCATTTTCAGCCATACTCTTCATGTTGTCATTTGCAGGGACTAAGAGGGCTATTCAATTCTATGAAGAATTGAGAGACGAAGTAAAGGGAAGGGTAAAGGAAGGGAAAGGAATAATAGAGAATGAGAAATATAGGTTGCTCTGGGACAATCTCCCGCTTTGGTATAACTTGGGACTCTTTAGCTATCTCAGACAAATGGGGGCCGTTGTAGCTGTTGAGGCGTTCTCGCTTGTCTGGGCCGGGAAAATGGACCCTAGCAAACCATTTGAAAGTCTCGCCAGAAAACACATACCTAATTACTCAAACTCAAGCATAGATAGGAAAATAGAGTGGTTTACTTGGCTGTCAAAAGAATACAAATTAAACGGATTAATACTTGCAGGTAACTGGGGATGCAGGATGATGTCGATAGGGGAAATAGATGTTAGAGACGCCATACAAGAAAGACTTGGAATTCCAAGCCTTGTCTTAGACGTTGATGCTGCCGACCCTAGGAACAGCGACATGGAGAGAGTGAAAGCAAACCTCAGGGCGTTCGTAGAAATGCTAGGAAAAAAGAAATGATATATGCATCGTTTCTCCAACTCTAAGTGAACTTTTTACTCAATTCCTTTCTACCGAAAACACCCCTTTTAAGCTAAAAAAGAAAAGGGGGGATGGAGGGATTTTACGTTGCTGCAGGTATTTTTCCCACTATTCCCTGTACAAACCAGTTCATTGTCCAGAGTTCATCATGCCCTAATCTTTCTCCAGGTTTAGCTCTTAAAACGCCTTCTTGATCGTAAATCGGCCCTGTAAATGGGTCAAAGGTCGGAACGTCCTCTTTCATTTGTTTCAGTCTCACGTTAACCAGGTCGTAAACGTTAATTTCCCCTAGAACAGGGTCCTTAACTTTTTTTTCCTTGAGTAACGGTATGAATTTTTCGTTTATTGGGACTCCGAAGTCACATCCTAGCTCCACAGCGCCTTGCCTCAACATCCACCAGTAATCCACGTTTTCAAGGTTTGTTGTGTTATAGACTCCACTGTAGATTTTGGCCATGATGTCCTCATAAATTCTTTCCCAGTGAACAAGTTGGCCGCTGACGCAGGAGCTTTTTCCGAATTTGAGCATGGGACTATAGTGAGCGAATGTGTAAACTGTGTGGTTTTTCTTTGTATATTCTTCTCCTACTTCAACCACAGTTGGCGAATCTTCTGTGAAAGCTAGAACGTCTACTCCTTCAGCTATAAGTGTCTCAGCAGCTTCTCTGGCCTTAGCAGGATCATACCATGAAAAAAGCCATCTAACGTAGATTTTCGCATCAGGCCTCACTTCCTTTACTCCTATTGCGAAAGCATTAATGTGTCTTACAACTTCAGGTATTGGGTGGGCAGCTACATAGCCAACTTTCCCTGTTTTCGTCAATGCCCCTGCCATTAATCCGTTAAGGTAATACAATTGGTAGAACTCGGCGAAATAGGTCCCCACGTTCTTGCTTCTTTTGTATCCTGAACAGTGAAAAAACAGCTTGTCAGGGTATTTCTCACCAGCTGCTATTGTGGCGTCCATGAAGCCAAAGCTTGTTGTGAAGACTACGTCGCATCCTTCTTGAACCATCCTGTCAAGGAATCTTTCAACATCTGCCTCGCTCACTGATTCAGCATAGATTGTCTCAAGCCAAGGAAATAGTTTTTCCACATATTTTCTCCCAACGTCATGTGCATGTGTCCATCCATAATCACCTATTGGACCCACGTAAATGAATCCTGCCTTAATCTTCTTAGGCGGCGTTGGAGCACCTGCAATCGTTGGAGTTGGAGTTACTTTGACCTCAACGATCCTTGGAGGAACGCTGTAATAAACAGCTAAGCCCGTTATTATTGCAACTATAATTGCCACTGCTGCACATTTAGTCCATTCCATTTTTCATCAACTTCTCCTTAATTCTCTGGGGAAAGGAGATTCTCCTTTCCCTTTCAGAGGCATCTTATTTCTCCCCTCTTGCATAGGGGATTCCTAGGCAAGATGGAGCCCCGATTTTCTTCCTCATAACCTCCTTACTTACAATTACCAATACGGCTATGGTTAACAGGAAGGGAAGCATTCCAAGCAAACTTGCAGGGATCCCTAGAGGCTGTAACCTGAATTGAATTGCTTCAATTCCTCCGAACAAATAAGAACCAATAACGGCTTTTAAAGGGTCCCAGAGAGAAAATATGGCGAGTGCAACAGCTATCCATCCTCTTCCAGCAGTCATTCTCTCTATCCAGGCTGGAGTATAAGCAATTGAAAGGTAAGCGCCGCCAAGCCCTCCCAGGCACCCACCTAGGAAAACACAGATGTAACGTGTCAAATAAACGTTTACACCCATTGCATCTGCTGCCTCAGGGTTTTCACCCACTGACCTGATGTTTATCCCTATCCTTGTATGGAACAAGATGAGCCATAAAATGAATGTGAGAATTAAGGAAAAATAAACCAAAGGATCCTGCTGGAAGAAGGGTTTTCCGATCAAAGGCAAGTCTCCAAGGAAGCCTATCTTTATTTTAGGAATAGGATTTATGGGGATGCCTATGTATTTTCTCCCAACAAAACTGCTAAGCCCTAAACCAAACATTGTTAGCGCTATGCCTGAAATCACTTGGTTTGCTCTCAAGCTAATGCTTAAAAGCCCATGTATAAGCGAAAGAAGGCCTCCTACCAAGGCAGCTGCAAAAACCCCTATCCAAGGGTTTCCAGTAGAATAAGTTACTGCAAAAGCTGTTAAGGCCCCACAAATCATTAATCCTTCAACGCCAAGGTTTAATATGCCTGACCTCTCCGCGTAAATTTCACCCACCGAGGCAAGCAGCAAGGGCGTTCCCGCCCTTACAGCCGCGTCAAGAGAAGCCTCCAGTCCTTCCATCATATCTTCACCGCCTTAACGAAACCCTATACCTAACGAAAAACTCTCCACCTATCACGAAAAACAGAATTAAGCCGTTAAAAATATCCACAATGGAAAATGGGAAACCAAGGGAAACCTGTATAATGTCTCCTCCCACCAGCAATCCTCCAAAAAGGAAGGAGACAGGAATTATGACCAACGGGTTTAATCTGCCCAACCAAGAGACAACGATTGCTGTGTACCCGTACCCTGGGGAGACACCCATCCTCAACCTGTGATGTATCCCCGCCACCTCACCTACTCCTGCCAATCCAGCTAATCCCCCGCTTATCATCATAGCTAACACGCAGACCTTAAAAAAACTGATTCCAGCATAGTTTGCTGCTTCAAGTCCTCCGCCGACAGCCCTCACCTCGAATCCAAACTTACTTTTTTTAAGTAGGAGAAACATGAGGATGGATAGTGAGATTGCTATTGCAAGCGTTAAGTAATGTATTCTTGTTCCTTCTAGGCGCGGTATCTGAGCTGCAGGCGGGAACTTGTTCGTGTATGGGAAGCCCCATTCCTCAGAGCCTTTCCATGGACCATAAACCAAGTACTCCAAGATCTTTAGGGCGACATAGTTAAGCATGAGTGAAGTTATTACCTCATTAACGTTCATCTTAGCTCTTAGAAACCCAGGTATGAACCCCCAGAGGGCGCCTCCTAGAAACCCTGCAATAAACATTGTTGGTAAAAGGAAGAAGGAAGGAAAATCCTTAAAAGTTAAGGCAACCCATGAAGCCCCTATGGCTCCGAGTAAAAGTTGTCCTTCAGCGCCAATATTCCATATTCCAGCCTCAAACGGAACGGCTAAACCCACGGCGCAGAGAAGGAGAGGAATAAGCTTAACAACAGCCTCACTTAATCCGTAAGTACTTCCAAATGCCCCGATGAAGATGTTTCGGGAAGCTATGCCAGGGGTGCGACCGTACGCGAGGAGGCTACAGC
>JAOZGF010000042.1 GCA_027491845.1 Thermoproteota archaeon
GCTGGTTAAGACGCAAAAAACATTGATAATCCTTTACAAAGGAAAGCAACTGTTCAAGATGGGTTTGAACAGTGAGTCAAAGCTTTTGAAAGGCTTGTTCGGGATAAAAAACATGGAATTAAACTACACAGCCACATTACTCCTTAAAATGAAGGACGTCCTTTAAGGAACTGGCATCACAAACACTTCCCTCCCATCACTACAATTTTTCTCTTTAGGAGTTAAAGATAAAAACAAAATGACACATTAACCCTCTACAATAAATGTGAGGTGTAAAGCCATTTTGCATTTTGAAGGAGAAGTCCTAATTGACGAAGACATAGATAGGGTATGGGACATAATTTCAAACCCGGAAGAAATAATTAAATGCGTGCCAGGCATCCAGGAATATAAATTAGGAGAAGGAAAGAACATTTCTGCAAGGGTTAAGGCAGGCATAGGCTTCATAAAAGGAATGTTTTCGGCAAAGAGCACCGTTTTAGAGGAGGAACCGGAAGAACACCATGCAAAACTTTCACTAAACGGAACAGGCATGGGGGGGGCCTTCAACTCCACAGTAGACCTAGACTTAGAGGAAAGAAACGGTAAGACAGCTGTGAAATATAAAGCAGATGTAAAGATGAGCGGTGCGCTGGCGACAATTGCCTCCAGAATGATTGAGGGGGCAGTAAAAAAAATGGTCGACCAAATATTCAGCTGCGTAAAGAAAACCCTCGAAAGGTAAATGACTTAAACTGAAACGTTGGGCAAACTGAGCCTATCTCTAAAGCAAATGTCAACTTCCTGACTAAACGCAATTTCGGTTGCCGAAGAACCTCCATAAATACGTCAAATGTTAATGGATTCATTTTACTATTACGAATTCAAGTGTAGCGTTTACTTTCCCCTTAAAAGGCACTTGTTTCAATTTTAACTATATTATACTATACCTGACAAGTTGTTAGGGATGGGTGGAGAATGAAAAAGAAGGTTAGCGTTATTTTGCTTGGAGCGATTGTCTTGTCGTTAATGTTTTCAGGATGTATAGGACAGCCTCCGTCGCCTTTTCCCGCGCCAACACCTATTTCACCCACCTACTCAACTCTTCCTCCAACACCTACAATTCATCCTGCCCCTAAGCCTCCAAAACGACCACTAACTCCACTAACCCCCAAACCGACGGTGACTAAAATGGAATTTAAGGGTGACATTTATGTAGCCATAGTTATGCACAGTGAGGATCCCCACCATAAAGAATACCCTGACTTTAGGAGGGATCAATCAGCCTATAAGGAGTATAGGGAAGGCCTCTTGAGGTTTGCCCAGATGCTGCACAGTTACAATCTAACCTTTGATTTTCAGCCGGACTGGAATTTTCTGGAGGGAGCAAGGAAATGGGAGGATCCCGAGCTAATGTCTTCCACAAAAAACATGAACATAATAAAGTATTTGCAAGAGGAACTAGGGGTTGAAATAGATCCTCACAGCCATGAAAACGAAGGATACAACTATGCGGACGTCGCATATCTCATTCAACTATTGGGTGCAACGCCTTCCACAGTCGTGGGCGGACACATTTATGACCCACAAAGTCCAGCCTATCAAAACTGGCCTAGGTTCGAGGAAGCCCTGGAAGGATCTAAATACCCTGAAGCAAGATGGAAGGCAAACATACTTTGGGGTGAAAGCAGCCTACACCATGTTGATGACCCAATTGTTTCAGGTGTTTGGAAGCCGAAGAACCCATACAATTTCTTTGAACACGATGAAAAGGGAAAACTCGTCACCATAGGGGGATACAAGAGAAACCTTCAAGGAGTAAAGGAACTTGTTTCAAAATATCTGAACGGACAAATTGATAAGGGAAAAATTTACACGGCAACGGTCTTCGTAGGACACTCGTCCATGGTAAGGGAAGAATCAAGGAAAAGGTTTGAAATAAGCATCATAAACGAACTAAAGGAACTGGAAAGAGAGGGATTGATATGCATAACTACGCTGGAAAAAATCGCAGAAACCTGGAGGGAAAAATACATGGAGAAACCTAACATATACATTGAATACTTACCCAAATGAAAAAAAGAATGGTAAAGCAAAGGCCAAGAGCAATTCCTTCATAACAATGAATGACGCTTCAACACCTTCCCAAACACTATTTCTTGTTTTCTTTTCTTAACAGTTTAGCTTGGAAAACCATTCAAAACCATTCAAAACAATTTATTCTCATAGATAACTCCTTAACCTATGATTTGCATCATTCCTGAGGTCATTAACTCTTTAGACAACCATTCAATTCCTTTCAGGGTTATCCAATAACATTTTGGTTTATTAACGTAATTTAATTTTTCCGGCTTGAAATTTTATAACCTCAAGTCTTAAAGGTTTTCTCCAAGGTCTTCAGTTTTTTCACCTTTATGTGGCTTCATCAGGCTTTGAACGTTCATTCAGCCTTAACAGCCTACTTCTGTTGGGGTTGAAATAAGCCTTGGTGAAAGTGCCTTAAAAAGTGAATATGGCCAGAAACCGTCAATCTATTCACGGTTGCGCTTAAACTGCCGACGCCGCCTCTTTTTCAGTGGTTTGTTGAAGCAAGTTACTTTTTTAGTTAATTTTTTATATAAGTAACTAAGATACTTATCAACATGTGTGGACCTAAAGACCTTTGCAATGGAAACAGACAATGCATACACCACAGAAGCCTTCCTCTTAAGGGTTTGCTACGTATAGCTATCCTGTGCTTAATTAAACGAAAAACTACTTATGGAGGAGAAATCCATGAAGACCTAAGAAGAAGCCTTAGAATAGATGCACCTAAACCCTTAATATATATCTTGCTAAGAAGAATGGAGAGAGAAGGATGGGTAATGTCCACCTGTGATGTTCAGGGAAGCGGTCCCGCGAAGATGAGGTACAGGCTACCCGCTTAAGGTGAGGAATTCCTTACAGACAGTGTAGGGAGACTTAAGAAAACCGTTGCAACAATAGAATCCATCATAAGTTTATATGAGAAGGAAGGAGGCGACAAAGATGGATGAAGTAATCATGGTGAAGAACCTCACTAAAAGGTTCAACGGCCTCGTTGCCGTGGATAACATAAGTTTCAGCGTTAGGAGAGGGGAGATCTTCGGTTTCCTGGGCCCAAATGGGGCTGGAAAAACAACTACAGTTAGGATGTTAGTGGGCGTGATGCCTCCTGACTCAGGTGAAGCTTACGTTTTAGGTTTTAACGTGCAAAAAACCCATTAGAAGTCAGAAAACAAGTTGGAGTCGTTCCTGAATCTTCAAACGTTTACCTAGACTTAACAGTCTGGCAGAACCTTGTTTTCATGGGTGAACTCTATGACTTACCCAGAGAAAAAAGGGAACTCAAGGCTAAGGATCTACTTGAATCCATGGATCTATATGAACGAAGAAACGATAAGGCAGGTAAGTTATCTAAGGGGCTTCGTCAGAGGCTTCTTATCTGTATGGCCCTAATCCATGACCCTCCTCTCCTCTTCTTAGATGAGCCTACTGGAGGGCTTGACGTGCAAAGCGCCAGCAAAATAAGGGAAAAACTTAAGGAGATGAATGAGAAAGAAGGGAAAACCATTTTTTTGACGACACACAACATGTGGGAAGCTGAAGAACTTAGTAAAAGGATAGGGATCATAAACAAGGGACATATAATCACAATTAGTGAGCCAGAGGAACTTAAAAGGGCCTTCACACGCCTTCACCTCATAGAAGTAGGGTTTAGTGGAAAAACAACCGTAAAGGAGTTATCAAACACTCCGGGTTGCAGGGTATCCCAACTCGGCGACAAATATCTTGTGAATGCTGAAGAAATAAATGACGCGATCCATTGCATTGTAAACTACTCAAGGTCAAGGAGACTAAAGATAACAACCCTAAACGTAGTGCAACCGAGCTTGGAAGACGTATTCCTAGAGGTTATAAAGGGGAAAAACCATGAAACCAACAAGGTTCCTGTATAAGTCATGGGTTATCGCAAAGAAAGACATAAGGATATATTATTCTAAGGGGCCTGTGGCTATCTTCGGCCTACTTCTGCCCTTGTTCCTCTACCTAGCCTATGCAGTGGGGAGAAACATGGCTGCCGGGGAAGCACTTGCAAGCATAATGTCAATGACCGTTTTCTTCACCTCAACAGCCGTAGGGCCTGTTATAGCGCCATGGGAAACCAGGGCCAGAACCTTTGAGAGACTTATAACGTCACCAGTTAACATGGCCATCATTCTCTCAGGAGACGCGATGGCTTCCATGTTATTTGGAACCACAATAACTTTAGTGGTAGCTGCATCAGGCCTAGTCATAGGCGTCTTCCCAGCAAACACACCCCTCCTCCTTTTTAACGTAGTTGCGTCAGCCCTATGTTTTTCCTTTTTAGGTTTACTGCTCTCAGCCCCTCCAGCCGACACGCCAGCAAACATAATGATGCTTTCATCCCTCATAAAATTTCCCCTCATCTTTATAAGCGGAATCTTCATGCCCATAAACCATCTACCCCTAATAGCCCAGATAGTTTCCCTACTGTCACCCCTAACATACACGACAGACCTCTTCAGATACATTACACTGACAAAAAACAGTTTACCAATACACCTGTCCATTACAGTCCTACTATTATTTACCATAACATTCATCATTGCTTCAATAAAGTTTCACGAAAGAAACGCGCCAAAAAGGCTCTGAAGAACAATTCACATCGCCAATCGTCGTTTTTGGCAGAAATGCCTAAGAAAAAACCTGCTAAAAATTTGTTTTTTCAAAATTCAAAGTAAAAAAAAAATCTCAGAATAGTATGTTTAACGGAACTTAAACATACAATTACTAACAAAAAACTAGAACCAACTTAGAACTCAAAGACATGTAGCGCAATTCCATCCCTCAAGGCCTTTCAACGCACTCAAAACCCAAGTGAGGCCATAGCCCCTAATTGTTCCACGTACCAACCTTGTTTTTTAAACGATCGCGACGATTTAAGCGTTAACTTTTCGGAGGTTTCATCGACCTTAATCTCTTATGCATTTGCCAACGCAATATACCAAGCCCTCATTAACTCCTCCTTCACCTCAGCAACGTCACCCCCTTTAAAAAAAGAAAAATGCCTGTTTTGGCTGCAATGTTCCAAAAGCTCAAGATTCCATGATGTTGGAAAAATGCATACGCCATATAACGAAACGGCGGCTCCTCATCCCCTAACAATTAAACAATTATAAATCAGGGGGGAAAGTGGATGAACAAAGGCAGAACAAGGCAGAACAAGGCAGAGCAATTCCTTCTTTCAAGAGGAGTTATTTGAGTAATAAAGTTAATATGGCGATGAGAAGCCCCCACGTCACACCCCAAGTAACGTAGAAAAACCATTTAAGATCGTCTATTCTTCTAGATAGCTCGTTAAATCTATGGTTCACATCATTCCTGAGATCATCAACCCTTTTAGACAGTTCTTCAACTCTACCTTCAAGTCTAGCTACCTTTTCCTCCAATCCGCTTCTCCCGTAAAGATTTTTCTAGGATTTATAAGTACTAATCTTGCTTATAAACCTCATTATATTTCTTCATTCCCTTATCAAAGCAATCTAATGTTAAAAAACATTTGATCGTTAATAAAGTTAAATTTCAAAGGTTCTCCCTAAGAGCTTCAGTCTCTTTTAACCTTTTTTGTTTTAAAGCCTTAAGTACTTGCCCTGGCCTACCAATTCACTTCTCATTAAAGTCAAAGGAAGCCGCGTGAAAGTAGCTAAAAAAACCTTGAATGTGACAAAAGAGTTTGCCAATCTACTTATCCGTTGCAATCTCACTGTTTTCATCACTGCCTCAACAAAATTTCATAAGAAACGCGCCAAAAAAAGCCTTAAAAAACAGTGCACATCACCACGTGTTACCTTAGCAGTAATTATCTTGAGAAAACCTATTGAAAAACCTGTTTTTGAAACAAGAGGAACCTCAAACTGTATGTTTAAGATTTCTCCAACAAAAAAACTAGACCCAAAAAATACAATAATAACAATAAACAATATTCATCTTTCCTAAGGTTTTTCAAGATACTCTCAGACCTCAATGAGGCTGCTGAAAAGGAAGTAAGGGTTTGAAAGTCAAATTTTGAATGGGAGGAAAGGAAACTAAAAATTTAAATTTAATTGACTTAAAAGAAGACCTAAACAAAGCTAAAGCTGAAAACTAATGAAGATAATGTTTGGGTTGAAAACCCGCGGTAACGCTTGGCTGTTGCTGTTTCTATTGATTGTTTCTGTACTCATAGCTGGATGTATAGGTCAAAAACCTGGTAGGCTTATAGCCACGATAGTTCATGGAGATGTTGTGGATGAGGAAGGAAACCCGCTGGCGGGTGTGAAAGTTAAGATAGAAATATTCGGCCACTCTTCACGTCCTGAATACGTTTGGTATGCTAAAACAAATGAGGAAGGATACTTTAGAAAGGGAGGGGAAATCAGCGATCTTAGCCCGCTAGACGGGGGTTTCAGGGCTAGCGTCACGGTTGAATCTAGAGAGGGAGATGCTAGGGGTAATTTCGAATTACTCCTGAACATGGAAGAAATAATTAAAAAAATAACTAATCTTCCTGACGTACCCGATGAGCCCGAAGATTTCTTGGATTGGCTTGCAGACCTGTTAGGTATACCTAACCCTAGGGCTCTCTTAAGCACGTCATTTGTTTTGCTTCTTTCAAAGAGAGTTACTGTTGTTGTTGAAGAAGCTGGAGAGAAGCCTCCTAAGCCTGTGGGACTTAATAATCCTCCTGTGATAAAGAGAATTGAGTTTTCAGCAAGCCAAGTAAAGCCAGGAGATGTTTTCGAGTTAACCATTGTGGCTGAAGACCCTGACGGAAACAATGAATTGAAAGTTACTGGCGCGGGGGCGGAAATAGATGCAGGAGACCTTGGATTAGGGAGAATCCAGCTTGGGCCAGGTTTGCCCTTTAAAACCACTTTAACCGTCCCTAAGCCTAAGGAAGATGGGAAATACGTTATAAAAGCAATTGTTTGGGACAATTTCACGGCGAAATCATCGCCTGTAGCGGTTGAACTTGAAGTTTTAAATGTTCCTCCTGCGATAGAAGGTTTGGGCAAGATATCAGGTAAGCCTGGCGAGAAGGTTAAGTTTTCAGTTAAAGTTAGGGACGACAACGGGGAAAAGAAGAGCGAGGTTTCAAGTGTAACGGTTACCTGCCCGGTTGAGACAAATCCTTCCCTTGAATAACTTGAACTAGATAGCTTCAACTGGAGGAATGGTGAATTTGTTTTTTCTAAGTAGGTAAACATAAAGAAACCCCATAAGGACGAT